>CAMNDN010000056.1:0-11917 GCA_946535445.1 uncultured Lachnospiraceae bacterium | reverse complement strand
CCTCATCGGGCTCCCGGGATTCCTCATCGTCTTCAACCTCATCAGACTCCTCAGACACTTCATACTCTTCAGCCTCATCGGACTCCCGGGACTCCTCATCGTCTTCAGCCTCATCGGACTCCTCAGCTTCTTCATGCTCTTCAGCCTCATCGGACTCCTCAATTCCGCCCGTTACAGGTTCGGCATCCGTCTGATCCGGTACAGCTCCGCGCGTTAATTCATATTCTTCATCTTCCAGTTCGAATTCATCAATATACTCAGAATCCTCTTCGGCGGCTGAACGCTCAAAGACTCTGACTTTGACCTTTTTCTCATCGGCCTGTTCGTTTACGGTCTCGCGCTCGGCATCCTCGAGTTTGGAGATAAGAGCCTTGCTGATGGCATCTATCTCTTCATCGTACTCCTGCTGCGAATCAGCCGTATCAGATGATTTTTCCGGTTCACCATCCTCCTTCGGTCTGTCAGTGTCAGTATCTGCCTCTTCCTCAGTCTTCTCATCCCGCTCGGGTTCTTCGGAGCCTTCGATCAGATCTTCCTCATCAGATGCGGACCGGCCATACAACTCAGCGTCATCAGCCTCAACTTCCTCGTCCTCACGAAGTTCTCTGAGTCTGAGCATCCATCCGGGCTCAGCACCGTCAAAATCATCGTCATCGTCATCATCGGAAAGGTCGAAATCGTCCTCCTCTTCCTCTAACTCCTCGTCAAGATCTTCATCCTCATCTTCATCGTCCTCCTCATCTTCCAGATCGGGACCGATACCGAGGAATCTTCCTATGCTTCTTCCGAAGCCGGTAGAGAAGAATCCGCCCTGTTTTTTCTTTTTCGGAATATCCCTGACAGGTTCATCCTCGAACGCGATTTCATCCTCATCGTCCTCTTCATCTATTTCATCGAATTCATCCGCGAACGATTCCTCATCAAAAAGTTCTTCTCTGTTGGATTTCTTAAAGAAGCCGGAGAATTTCTTCTTTTTACCCGTACCTGTTTTTCCTGAATCCTCAATCGGCTGGCTATCCCTCTCAAGATCCTCCAACGTGTAGGATTCCTGTTTCTCCTCTGCCACCTGCTCCGTATCCTCTTCCTCTATGAAAGAGGTCGTTCTGGGCACACTGTTCCTGTAACCGGATTCATCGTCGAATATCCCTTTCGACGGCATCTTCTCATCATCCGTCTCTGCCGGTTCAATTCCCTCCTCCTCAGCTCTCTGCTTTTCAAGCTGGTCTGCAAAGGAAAGACCGCCGCCCTGGAATATTTTCCTGATTTCTGCGCCCATATTATGTCTCTGGGCATTGATATTATCGTACGGTGCTTCTTCATCCCGAATCTGATTATTTCGGAAGAGAGACTCCCCGGCGGATTCCCTGCCCGCATCCTGCAGGGCAGAAGAAGATTCTTCTGCCTTTATCTGCATTTCTTCCCCGGAATCCTCCGAATCAAGACCCGTACTGCGGTCGGATCCTGCCGTCGTGAGATCCGGTGTCCTTACAAGGAGTATATCCTCTTCTTCCTCATCAGGATCTGAGTATGCAGCTATGACCGCTGCTTTGGGTATTGCATATGTTGCCGCTTCCGTCTCATCTGCAGCATCTTCTGCTTCATCAGTTTCCTCTTCCCCGGATGTCGCTTTAGCAAGATCCCGGACAGACTCCTCACCCGGTACTTCGACATGATCTTCAGGATTCACAGCCTCCTCTATGGATGTCGCTTCGTCAATCTCTGCAGTAAATTCAGTCTCCTCCACAGGTGTCGATCCGGCAAACTCTTCGGATACCTCTTCCTCTTTTATGCCTGTCATTTCAACAGAATCATCAGAAGTCTCTTTCACTTTACTACCTGTTGTCTCAGCAGCTTCTTCAGAAACCTCTTTCGCTTTTATACCGGTTATCTCAGCAGCTTTTTCGGTGGTCTCTTTCGCCTCTGCAGCCGCAGCTTTCTCCTTTTCCTCTTTCAGAGCGGCTGCCTGAATGGAGGCATAGCTGCTCTCCCATCGCTCAGCACGATAGCGCGTGCCCAGCACCTGGCGGGCATCGTAGCCGGCTTCCGCGAACGTAGAATTGAGATACTCATAAGTCATGGGTATGATTCTGAGAACGAACAGCGTGACGGGCAGATCATGCAGAATATCCTTCGTCACGCCCCTGTAAGATAAGATCTCCCAGTAATCATCGCTTCCGACCGCGACCTGTTCAGCTACTCCGTACATCTGAAGACCTGCAAGAGGCTGCATATTCCCGGTATATTCATCGAATATAGCCGCTGAAACATTGCTGTTATCCAGAATATTACTGAATTTCAGACCGCCTTCGGAAATAATGTAAAAGATTCCGTTCAGATAGAGATACTCAAGCGGCGTACACCTGATCCGATTCCCGCCGCCCGTGGACAGAGCCATTGTTGTATGTCGATTGATGAAGGCGTCGACCTCTCGGCTCAGTTCGTCCGACGGCATTACAGAGACCGGAGCACGGAGCTTTCTGGCGATCTGATACCCCACCTCGGACGTAGTCCTCTCATCTTTTATGAACATTCCGGTTATTGAGAGGTCTCCTCCGACGGCAAATTCCATATCTACGACATATTTGGTAAAGCCGGCATCAGAAAATCCGAGACCGACAAATGCGATCCTCTTTCCGAGCAGACCTTCACGGTTTTTCAGCAGATAGGATTTTGTCTTCCCGGCTGTCAATGCACCGTAAAAATTAAAGATAAAACAGAATCCGTCATAGACAGAGATCTCCTCCGGAGATTCACCTATTTCAGCAATTCTGACATTACCGATAATATAACCGATCGCATTTGCAACACGCTCTGCCGAGCTCTGTCTTCCATCGTATAATATAAGTGTATTTGCCATTTCCGAAACACCTCTACTGCTTTTAATGGGATTCAGGTCATCCTTCCTGCTCCCGCACCTGATTTCTGATAATCTTACCGGTCGAATTTCTTATGAACGGTTCATCTCTTATGATCAATTTCTTAAGCTGTCGGTAAACCGGTTCCCCTTTATTCACCCGGTCAAGCAGCGCATCGAAATACTCCCTCGGCGCTCCCGCTTCCTTTTCAGGATAGATCTGGACCGCAAGGACATTATCCTGTTCGTATACAACAGCCTCGGCTACCGCCGGATCGATCAGGATCTTCTCCTCCATCTCCTCAGGAGAAATATTTTCTCCGCTGGATGTAATGATCAGATTCTTGGTCCTTCCGGTTATGAACAGATAATGGTCTTCGATCTTTCCAATGTCCCCTGTGTGGAACCATCCACCCTTCATGGCTTCGGCGGTCGCTTCGGGATCCTTATAATACCCCAGCATGATATTGTCGCCGCGGGCAAGGATCTCGCCGTCATCGTCGATCATCACCTCGCACCCGAAAAGCACCGGTCCTACCGAGCCGTCACACATATCTTTATTTCTGTTCACAGCCAGAACAGGAGAACATTCTGTGATGCCGTACCCGTTCAGAATTTCGATTCCAAATTGTCTGAACATCTTGACATACACAGGCGAAAGCGGAGCTCCGCCACAGATAATGAACTCCAGATTTCCACCGGTCATAGCCCTGACCTGCTCAGGAGCGAGCGTTCCGCCGGCCCTTTTTGCCATCACTCTGAATTGTTTCGCAAATGTCTCTATGATCATCGGAACGACGAACAGACATCTCGGCTTCGCAATCTGAAGATCTTTCATGATATTGCGCATATTTCGAACGATATAACACGGCTTATTATAATTGAACACCATGAGATGTCCCACGATCAGTCCGAACATATGGTGCATGGGCAGCGGTGAAAGTCCGTTGCCTTCAAGGACAAAATTGGTACATGCCTGATTTATGTTCGCTGCGATATTCTTCTGGCTCAGCATTACGCCCTTCGGTATACCGGTCGTGCCGGATGTATATACCAGTGCGCACATCTCCTCCGCATTGATCTCAAAGTCGATAAAAGAGGTGTCTCCTGATGCGATATACCTTTTCCCTTCCTCTACCCATTCGGGGAAGCAGGTGAAGGCCAGATCTACGAATCCCCTTGCATCCGCTGCCGGTATCTGTGACAGACTGTTCCTGAAGGCAGGAATCGCAGGCGCGAACTCCGGAGAGTACGCGAGAGCAGCACAATCACCGCTTGCGCATAATTTTATGATATTTTCGACGGGCTGGCGGGCATCCATAGGCAGCGCTACGTTGCCGCCGTTTACGATTGCAAAGAAGGTGACCAGCCATTCATAGGAATTTAATCCCAGCAGTGCTATATGGGAGCCTTCTCTGAAATTATGTGCATAAAAATATGTCCCGACAGCATTTACATCGTCACGGAATTCAGAGTATGTCTTTTTTACAACATTCCCATCATCGTCGGTGTAGAAAAATGCAGTACCGTCAGGATTATCATTATTCCGAAGTTCGACAAGTTCCTTGAGCGTGCAGATCTTCGGAAGTTCATACGGTCCATATTTATTCATTTATTTATTCTTCTCCAGGTATTCTTCGATATCAGCTACTGTCTTGAATTCCATGATCTGTTCATCAGGAATGCTGATGCCATACTGATCCTCGAAATCCGAAACGATTGTCAGAACATCAAATGAATTAAGCTCAAGATCATCAATTAAATTCGATGTTTCATTAATCTGTTCAGCCGGCACATCCGTATACTGTTCCAGCACTTCAATAATTTCCTGCAGCATTGTTAATCCTCCTAGACTATATCTATGTTACTGAATCATCATAGCGAAAAAAGCGCTTTGTTGCAACATTATTTCTAATACAAAAAAGCAGATACTGTCCAATAGTGAACCCGTATCTGCTTTTTCAGATAATTATAAGCCGTTGGTGTAAAGATTTCCGAACATCGGAAGCACGTCCGAATTGGCCTGCCATACGGATGACATCTGTGTTTCATTTAACGGTATGTCACCTGTGCCTGACTTGATCGTTACTGCCGGTATATTCATTACATACATGAAATATTCACTTGCTCCGCCGGCATTCGTCGCGTCATATTTCGGCATCTCAGCAGCGGTATAACCGGTCTTTCCCGTGAGGGCTGTGACAAGTCCATCGAAACCGATGTTCGTGACTCCGGCTACACCCTGCGCTGCCGGACCTTCGTATCCATATCCGTACTCTACGGTCTGCCCGTTCGTTCCGTAACCGATGACTGCA
The DNA here is from genome assembly GCA_946535445.1 of uncultured Lachnospiraceae bacterium. GTDB lineage: Bacteria > Bacillota > Clostridia > Lachnospirales > Lachnospiraceae > Chordicoccus. The sequence goes on along the minus strand of CAMNDN010000056.1, from coordinate 6,748 downwards.
GCTGTACTTACACTGCCTGCCAGATTTACAAGAGCCTGTGTTTCCTGCTCGCTCATAGCCGCACTGCCCTTATATCCTGAGGTCGACGGAGCCGCAGGACCGGCTGTGTATTCCTCCCATCCGATATCGAAGTTGTTGTTCAGATCGACGCCGTTGGCGTTTGCGGAATAGGTCAGGACGTAAGTTTCCATCGGATCTGTAGTGATACCTGCCGCAACATCTGCATCATACGCTGCCTGCAAAGCCGCTCTGGCTTCATCTGTTCTGAGCGCGTCGACACCATACTGGCAGATTGAAACGCCGTCCGGATTCGCCATGGGGATCACATGGACGCAGACATCAGCAAAAATAGAATCCAATGGATGATTCTTATATGTGGTACCGCTCTTTCTCGCCTTGCAATAGGCTTCCAGCTGATTCATAGCCAGGACCGTATCAATATAGTCTGTACCCTCAAGTGCATAATAGACGATGACATGTCTGGAGGCATTCGCATTGCCGATAATAGCCTGATAGATCGCTCTCTGATCAAGTGTCGTTCCGATCGTCTCTGTGGAAATGAAATCTCCGTACTGCACGGTCATGAAATAAAGATCCTTGACCATCTGATCGTAAGAATACATGACGCTGTCTGTCCGGCAGATCGATTCACCTTCAGCGGGCATCTCCGTCAGGAACTCACTGAGATCTCTCGTACTGATATCCGGAAGTCCGAGCATACCTGCTTCCGCAAGCTTAGCTGCTTTCTCTTCCTTCTCAAGTTCCTCGGCTCTTGCAAGAGCTGCAGCCTGCTCCTCTTCAAATTTAGCCTGAGCAGCCCTGCTCTCTTCAAGATATCTGCTCTCCTCGTCAGTCATGCTCTCTTCAGCTGCCGCCACAGATGAATCAGCAACAGCTTCCTGTGTCCCGGCATTGGCGGGTGCTTCTGCAGTTGCATTGTTATCCGGTCTGCTTACGGAAAGATTCGACCAGAAGTACGTCATCATCGCACCGACACCGAGTATGAGGAGGATCAGAATGACCGATACAGTCACGACAGTCCTGCCGTTCCCCTCATCGTCATCGTCATCTTCATCCTCGTCATCATCTTGAAGTGCCTGTTCCGCAGCTTTTTCTTCGACAAGCGCCCTCTTTTCCGCTTTCTCCCGTTCAAGACGCGCCTGTTCATCCCGCAATGCTGCCTCAAGGGCTTTCTTTTCTTCTTCCTCGTGCATCTTCTTTTCCGCTTCCCGGCGTCTGGTTTCTTCTTCCTCTGCCAATCTTCGTTCTGCCTCTTTGCGCTTTGCTTCTGCCTCCCGTTCACGGGCAAGGGCGGCCTGTCTCTCCGCCTCAGCATACTCTTCGCGGGCAGCCTTCACACGTTCTGCTCTCAGGGCAGCCTCTCTGGCACGCTCCTGTTCTCTGGCGCGCTTTCTCGCCTCTTCACCAGGGTCCGGCTCCGAGGTGCCGCGAACGATTTCTTCTTTCGGTTTCCCTTCGGGACTTGCCGGTTCAAAAGCTCTGCCCGCCGTATGATAATTCGTTTCTTCGCCGGAAATATCTCTGGCCTGTGAAGCCCTTCTTCTTCTGCTCCAACCGCCTCGTTTTTCCACTTCATACCATCCGCCGGTCCTGATCGACTCTCCGCTCACATAGGCCTGTGAGTTTCTCTCGTCGATTGCCCTCCTTGTCGGTTCGTTCTCGACTCTTCTGGCGGCCCTCACCGCGGCGATCTTCTTTTTCTCGGCTTCCTGCTCCCTGGTCACACGCTGTATCTCAGCAGCTAAAGCACTCTCGAACTCGCTGAGCATCGGGTCCTCAGGTTCTATTTCCGTGCTGGGTGCCCACTGATCTGTATTCTGCAGGATATTCTCGTAAGCACCGGTCTCTTCCGGTTTTTTCGCGTTCCGGTCACCTGCCTGATCCACTACTTTCTCACGCACCGGTGTACTCTGGACCGCCGGACCGTCCTTTTCCGATGTATTATCCCTGACCCGGGCAGTCTCCTGCACAGGCCCGGCCGGAGCAGGCACCTTATTTTCTTCCGGCTTATCCGGTGCTTCCTCTAAATCATCATACTCAAAGTCATCAAATGAAAACTCTTCAAAGAATTTGTCATCCAGAACATTGTTTTCTCCTTCGGGATCCGGACCGGAACTGCCCGAATTTCCGAATAACGTGAATTTATCAGCCACAGCTTCCTCCACAAATAAGCGTTTATTTTACACTCCAGTGAACTAGTATATCAAATCGGCCATAAAAATGTAAATACGCTATGTCAGATTTCCGCCATGAACATTTCATAATAATCATCCTCCCCCGTGAGAAGAGGCGAATTCTCACCTCCCCCGTTGGTGCTTCTTTTCATTGCCGCATACTCCTCTTCTCCCGCAGCGATCAGGTCCATAGCATACAGAGGATATCCATACTCTGTACTGAGACGGCAGAATTCTCCCACAGGGTTCTTACTGTTCTTTGTCTCCAGAAGTGCTTTTCTTACCGCCGGGTCCCTTCTTGCAAGACTTTTCAGTTCCGTCAAAACATCATTTACACTCATTCCTTTTCCTCCTCTCCTTCAAAAAAAGCCAGGCCGACCGTTCCCGGCTGACCTGACCCCATTGTCATTCTTCATACTCTATCTGATTTTCATCGCACCACAGGCGGGCAATCTCGTCATAACATCCATTACGGAATTCCAGCCATTCCTCTTCCAGATCAAAAGCCTGCACCGACTGCTTGAAAAGTCTCTGTGCCGCATTTCCGTCTTCTTCAAGGACCCTGAACAGAGCGGATGCTTCCTCACTGTCCTCAAGCTGTTCGACGAAGTCCGCCATCATGGAAAACTCATCGATTTCGTATTCATTCGGAAGACTTATATATTCCCCGGGATTCTTCTCGATCGCCTTCTCCAAAGTTCTGTCACGGCTGATCCCGTAAATATTGTCCATCAGCAGGTGGACCTCTCCGGTCTTCGTATGGTAGAAGAACTGCGCTCCGGCATTTGCGTAAGTAATCCCGTCAATAACATCCTGAAGCTTTACTTTCATCAAAATCCTCCCTTTCCGGTCTGTGGCCTGATTCCCTTCAGTCCGTTTTCCTTTGCCCAGTTCTCAGCAATTTTCATGCATATATCACATCGATACTGATCCCAGTTCTCCTGAAGGCCGCCGCTTCGGATCCTGCTCCGGAAGGAACGCATTGCTCCCGGCGACTGAAGCGTCCGGATCAGTTCAGCCTGGAGGCTTCTGTCACTCTGTATTTTCGCATAATTCATCATGAGCTGCATTTCATCTGCTGCCGTAAGAACGGGAATGGCAATATAATCTTCCGGACGTTCCTTAATATCCCTGTCCAGTTCCGGGTCGCTTACTCCCATAGCCGCAAATGCGCGATCAATCTTCAGGACGACTTCTTCATCTGACTTTTTATAATAATATTTACCGGTCCTGTTGGCAAATGCGATCGCATCCGCCACATCCTTAAGCTGTGCTTTTTTCTTTCTCTGAAAAAAATTGAACATATTTGTTATAAGTCTCCGTCTCACCCATGCCCTCCGCTTTTTCTCCGGAGAGCTTTCCGCTAAAGGGTATCAAGAGCAATCTGCTCCCAGTGAACATTTCCCGATCCCTTCTTTGTCAGAATATTGGTGTGGGTAAATCCGCATTCTATTGCCTTCCGGACAGCCGCATCAAAAGCCCCGTTCAGAAGAGAGTAATGATGAGCATCTGAATTGATCAGTATTTCACCGCCGAACTGCCTGAGGCTCTTCAGAAGGAACGTGTTCGGATAGAATTCTTTTTTCCTTCCCCTGTTGACGGCCCCGCAGTTGATCTCGAACGGAATCCCCTCCGAAACGAGATATTCCATGGCTTCCAGGGCGTATCTTAAGTAGCGCGGATCCTCCTCGTCAAGGAAATGCATGGTATCGTTGAACCTTGTCACAAGATCAAAGTGTCCTACGAAGGTACAGTGAAGGCGGTCATAGACCCTGGCTTCGAGTTCATAATAAGCTTTCGCGAGCGCATAATAATCTCCACCGAAATACCGGAGGCACAGTTCAGCCATGATCTCTTCTGTATTGTCGACCGACATGGGGATCTCGGTCTTTACATCAAGAAAGTGTGTAGAGCCGATCAGATAATCAGCATCATCGGCGCAGTGGGGATCATAGATATTATCCAGTTCCACTCCGCACAGGATTTCGATCCGGCTCCCGTACTTTTCGCGAAGTCTTTTGATCTCCCGATAATACTTATCGATATCCATATGAATATCCGGATCCATATGGCCTGAAAATCCGAGATGCCGAAAGCCCAGCATCAGTGCCTGCTGGACCTGTTCTTCGGCTGTACTTGTCCCATCGCAGAAAGTCGTGTGCGTATGGTAATTTGCAAGAAGAGGCATAATTCAGTCCTTTCATCGGAAACGTTTTTTTATTATATCGATGCTGCCGTCATCATTAAAATCGATCAGCATGTAGGACTGGGTCTTCCATTCCAGACGCCCTTTCAGCGCACCCGGGTTCAGGAACATGATCCCATCTACTTCTCTCTCGAAATATTGATGTGTATGCCCGAATATGATCATATCACATTTTTTCTGCTTTGCCTGAAGCCGGATCCTGCCGATCCGAGGAACCCCGTAAAGATGACCGTGTGTCAAAAGGATCCGGTGAGGACCTTCACTGATGATCAGTTCATCCGGAAGTTCCCGTGATAGATAATAATCATTGTTCCCTCTGACAATATAGCATGGAAGATCCCCTGCTGCCCGACGAAGCTCACCGGCTTTCATCTCAATATCTCCGGCCACGATTACAGCATACACATCCCTCTCCCGCTCAACTGCCTCTTTAAAATTTTCCAGAAAGCCATGTATATCGGAGCAGACCAGATATCTGTGCACAGTACTACCTCCCCAACTGATCAGAGAACATGCTTCAGGGTCTCCAGCACGCTTTTCATGTGGTACTTGAGCAGGAATGCCGCAGTATAATATTCGGGATATTCATACTTGATATTATCCAGGATCGGGATAATATACTGCTCAGTCTCGTCTATGTAATTTGCCATTTTTTGTCTTGAGAAGGCCGTGGCCATGCCGGAAATGTTATTGCAGCGGTCCAGGCACTTGACAACGGAAGCGATCCTGTCGGACATGATCCTCTCATAATACTGGTCCTTGGACTCCTCCTTCGTCAATCCTTCCTGCTTTTCGTAGGAAAGCAGAAGAACAGCCTTTCTCGCATCTTCACCGACAGGAAGGTCATCCGCATTCACCCCGCAGTCCTCCACAACATCGTGCAGAAGGCAGGCAGCGACCACTGAATCCTCGGCAACACCGACGGCAAAAGCATGACACGCCATCAGCAGGGGGTGATTAATATACGGAACCTTGTCCGCCCCCTTCCGGTATTGTCCCTCATGACACTTTTTCATGAACACAAGGGCTTCCGAAGTCTGCGTAAAATTCAATTCCTCCGCTTTTCGTTCGATGAAACGATACATATTGTCTTCTGAAAACATCCTGTCGTTCAACTGCCATCGGTTATGAACAGGATCATTTTCTTCAAGCAGAAAACCGACACCGGTATTCAGTGCATGCGCAATCCCCGTCAACCTCTGCGTTTCGGGAATCTTTCTGTCTTCCTCCCAGGCCCTCACTTCATCCAATGTCACACCGATTCTTCTGGCAAATGCTAACTGACTCATCTTGATCTGAGATCTTCGATCCGAAATACGTTTCCCTATGCTCACTTTTTTCCTCCAGTCCGTCTATGCAACCTTTATAAGCAAGGGGGTGCCGAACTAAGGCCTGACTCCACTATAACAGCAGACAATATCTGCATATGTCTGCAGGATACAGTAGTGACATTGCCCAGCGCGACAGCCCCATCTACGTACATTATTTAGCATCCGGTCCCGGCATTATGATATCAAGAAAAATCCTGTTTATTTCTTCCTCCCGATAATTGTTGTTCATATACTCACAAGCCACACGGTCAAGTACCGCAAATATCTTTCTGAGCCCTTCTCTTCGCACGAGACGGACCAGACTCCTCCTTACGCCCTGTGTCACCGGATCCTGGAAAAGGATCAGGGTATGATGTCTGTTCCCTATTTCACGGAACGCTCTGGAAAGCTCTTCCCCGGTGAATGAACCGTAAAGGCAGACTACACGGAATCCGTCTTCACACGCGTCCTGACGGAAATTGGCAAGTGCTGCGGACTCCTTTCCGTTTTTCCCGTCATCCTGCGGTTCGAGAACTACTTTGTAGTTCTCATATTTATTCCTGATACGATCCTGCTCTTCAATATCCGCGACACGGAACCCGAGCGATTCAAGAACATTCTTTACTCCTTCCGGTCCGAATGTCTCCCCGCTCGCCGGCCATGTGATAAATCCGGATCTTTCCGTTCCGTCTTTCGCTCCGGTGGCCATCTGATAATACTCGATGTATTTTTCATCAAAGTCGTCAAGGTAGTTTTCCATTGCGGGAAACTCCTCTCCGCTGGCTGTGTTCTCCTGCTCTTCCCCGGCCTCTTCTGTCCCCTCATCCGTGATTTCTTCCGCAGAGACTTTTTCTGCATCTTCACGAAAGGGCTCCTCTTCAACTGCTTCCTCAGCTCCTGCCTCTTCTTCGGATTCTTCAGAAGCCGCTGCCTCTGTCTCTTCCTCAGCTTCTTCTGCTTCAGAGACCACTGCCTCAGCCTCTTCCTCAGCTTCTTCTGCTTCAGGGCCCGCTGCCTCAGCCTCTTCCTCAGCTTCT
>CAMNDN010000055.1:0-11954 GCA_946535445.1 uncultured Lachnospiraceae bacterium | reverse complement strand
CAGAAAAAGCCTCTCATAAAAAGAGGAAGTGACCGGCAGAAAAGTAATATTTAAAAGATTTCAAAATGAGGAAAGGAGTTTAAAAGTAAGCGTATGATTGCCGGAATGACTTATTATCAGATTTTCTGGTATTTTATGATTTATGCATTTGGCGGCTGGTGCATTGAGGTCATCTTTCATGCAATTACAGTCGGAAAAGTAATCAACCGGGGTTTTTTGTGCGGACCGTTGTGTCCGGTCTATGGATTTGGCGTGCTGTCAGTATTTGGCGTCGTATACAGCGTGCTCCCGGATATTTTCCATTATCCCGTGGAAAAACTGATCGGAGGCGATGATCTCATAGGAATTCTTATTGTATTCCTGTGCGGCGTAATTTTTGCGACTCTCGTGGAGCTGATCGCCGGTTGGGGGCTTGATGCAGCCTTCCATGCAAGGTGGTGGGATTACAGCAATGAGCCGTTCAATTTCAGAGGATATATATGTCTCCGCTTCAGCCTTATCTGGGGTCTGGCCTGTCTTCTGGTCGTCCGCGTGGTCCAGCCGGCCGTGGCGCACAGTCCGCTGCTTAAGATGCCGGAAAAGATCGGTTGGCCGGTCCTTGCAATATTGTACCTGGCATTTATTGCGGACTTCATTGTGACGGTCATGATCGTTGCCGGTCTCAACAAGAAGCTGAAGGAGCTGGATGAAGTCCAGAGACGTATGCGCATTGTCAGTGACGGACTGAGCGAAAAGCTCGGAACGGAGACTATGCATGCACAGACGACTATTGAAGAGCAGAGAGTGCAGGCTACGCTGGCAAAATATGAGGCAAGAGACGCTGTTAAGAAACAGAAGAAGATCATGCAGGACAAAGTTGAAACCGCAAAGGTCCAGCGAAGAGAGCTTCAGGAAAGAGCCGGCGCTCTGAAAGAGAAGATCATGTCCGGCAAAGTCTTCGGCAGCCGTCGTATTCTGGAAGCATTTCCCGATATGAAGCACAGAAGCTATGGTGATGTGCTTATGAATGTTCAGCGGGATCTTCAGATAGATAACAAAGGAAGAAAAGAGTAAATAACTCAAACTTCCCACTTCATAATAAAGTTGCTGGCGATATCATTTAAAATGCAATCGTCGCGGCTTCGTATCGCGGCCGGTACTTTGAATTTTCAAGTGCAAACGCAGAAAATTCATTAGTACCGCTGCCAGCGAGACGGGAGCGGAAGCGTCCCGACGATGCATTTTATAATGATGAGACAGCTTCGTATATGTCATGTGGGAAGTTTTAGTAAATAAGAAAAATCTGACCTTAACGGTCGGATTTTTCTTATCATAAGTCTTATCATCGTACAGGCATATAAAGATAAGCCATCATTTTTACAGGGCTATCTCTACCCCCAATTTTGTCAGTTCTGCTGCCATCTCATCATACGTCCGAAATACGATGCCGGAAAACCCAAGCTCCCGGGCTGCTGTCACATTTTCCTCCGTATCGTCAATAAAGACACAGCTTTCCGCCTGCAGCCCAAATCGCTCCAGAAAGAGCCTGTAGACCTGCGGATCCGGTTTTGTCATTCCGACCTTGAAGGAGACAAGACCGCCGTCCATATAGGGCATGAACGCCAGCGACTCGCCGCACTCGTCATATGCCTTCTTCGAATAGTTGGACAGGTAGTAAACCCCGTACCCGGCCTTCTTCAAATGCTGCACAAGCGGTATGGCATATTCCCGCATGATGAGCATCCCGCTCAGATCAGTGAATGCAATCCGCAGTGCATCTTCAATCTCAGGATCTGCTGCCGCAAATGCCTGCAGGGTCTCTTCTTCCGTGACTTCCCCACGTTCGAATTTACCCCAGTAGGGATTCATGACGGAAGCTTTCAGAACACGCCTGATTGTCGGTCCGTCCAACCCCTTCTCCAACAAAAATTCCTTAATGCGGAAATCGGCCAGTACGCCGCCTATATCGAATACGATGTTTTTCATCATTCTGACACCTCTGCCTGTTTATCTGCTGTTTAAAGCTTGTTAATGATGCTTGATTACTTTTATCTGCTTCTTAAACTCTTTTTATGATGTTTGCTAACTTTTCTATGCTTGCTTTCTCTCAGCCTGCTTTCTTTTCCGCTTGATAGCAATGCAACTGTAATAGTAGAATATATCAGAGATTGAAGTCAATACATCTCAGCAAAACTTACACAGGAGGCTTCCACTTGTTTTCATATCGTCAGAACAAAGAAAAAATCCGTCATCTTAAATGGTTCGATATTCTCATCCTCACCCTGATCATGTTGGGCCAGGCTATCTACAATTCCACCATGTCCTATATCGTTTTGATTCAGGGAATCGTAACGATAGAAGATAACATTACATATTCCGCAGCAGACAATTACTTTGGTCTGGCCAGACAGATAGTATATCTGCTGGTGGCACTGGCCTATCTGTGGCTGCGCTGCTTCGATTTCAAGACATGGACGATCCGGTTCGACCTGAAGGCCGTCATTTACGGTATCCTGATCTTCCTCGGAGCAGCTCTTCTGCTTGACATCTATAACCTGCTCACTTATCAACTCACAGTCGCCTCACTTTTCGCGGGACCGATCGGAGCTTTCTTCGGAAATGAAACGGTAGCCAGTGTTATATATGCCATGCTGAACGGAGTATATGAAGAACTGTATTTCCTTGGTATATGTCTTTCGGTAAAGAAGGAATCCCTGAAATGGGTCGTCCCGTTCTCTCTGCTGATCCGGGTCAGCTTTCACACCTATCAGGGAATGGTCACGGCGCTTGGGATCGGTCTGGTGTTCGGCTCGTTCATGTTCCTGCTGTATCACCGGTCAAAAGACAAGAATCTGATGCCGTTCTTTATCGCCCACATTATTGCGGACATCTTTGGTCTGGGAATTCTTTCATACCTTGGCTTATAAAACGATTCCCACTTGAATTTATCTCACAATGTAAAAAGACCCCGGCAAAGCCGATCCCTCGACTCTGCCGGGTTAAAGGTAAGGAAGCCAGGAAGTGAAATCTCTTTCACCATGGGAATATGTTATCGTTCCTTTTTCACGTAAGACAAGTCTTTCAGTGCAATGTAAAGACCGTCCTCGTCTGTCGGCAAGGTCACCGTATCTGCCATATGCTTTAATGGCTCCGGTGAATTGCCCATAGCAATGCTCAGCCCGCATGCCTCGAACATGGAACTGTCAATCATTCCGTCTCCGACCGCAACGGTGTTTTCCTGGGATATACCGTAATAATCGCACACAGTTCTGACTGCATTGCCCTTGGAGGCTTTCCGGTCCGTTATCTCCAGATGATCTGCTTCGGAGAATAACATTTCCGTCTCTTTAAATTTTTCCTCTCCGGACCGTACAAGCGCTTCCAGCGCCTCATGTTCTCCGATACAGAGGATTTTATGTATAGTTTCCGCAATTGCACCTATACTCTCAAAATTACACTCCACCGGTTCACAACCTGTGATCTCTGCCTCCCGGACAATCATGGGATGCGTTTTGCAGTCAGTCATCCAGACGTCATAAGCAAAAAAGCTGACGCTGATATCGTAAGGAAGGCTTTTAATGAACCGATATAAATTCAGGGCGTTCTCGACCGGTATTCCGCACTCATAGACGATCTGAGCGTTGTCGCCCACGACCAGCCCTCCGCCGTAACAGATGCATGGACTCTGCAAACCGGTCACTTTTCGTATTTCCAGTGAGCCCCCCGGCGATCGGAAAGAATTCAGAACAATCGGAATATCTTTCTGAATCAGTTTGTTGAAAAGCTGTCTCAGATTATCGGAGATCCTGTTCTGTGTATTCAGGATCGTCCCTTCTATATCCAGGAACAGCATTGAATATTCCTGCATCTTTTAGCTTTGCCCTCCAAATTCAGAGTTCAGGATCCTCTGCTTTCGGATTTTCCTCTTTCGGATTCTCTGTCTTCGAATCCTCGGCCTTTGGAACCTCTGCTCTCAGATCCTGAACCTGCGGATTCCTTTCCTGTTCAACAGCCCGGAGAATTTTGCGGACGTTATTTCTTCCGTTCCGTATTCCGAGTCCTATTGTAATACCGCCGGCTGCTCCCAAAAGCAAGATGATTATCCCCAGAATAATAAGCCAGATATTCTTTTTATCCGAAGCTATGGCAAAGTATATGATAAGGACTCCCACCGAGGAGAATGCCAGACATATGGTCAGCCATCGCCCCAGGCGTTTTAAAGCTGCTTCCTGCAGCCGGGCTTCTTCAACAAGAAGTTCCGCGTTCATAAAAGTTATCCTTTCTTTTAAAAGGCTTTCTCGTTTAAGGCTATCTTAGACAACAGGGACAGGAAACATAGGTTCCTGTCCCTGCTCGGCCGTTTCAGAAACAATCAAGACACTTTAGCAAGGTCTTTTCGTGAATCGTAGGTCTTTTCGTGAATCGAAACTATTAATATGTGAGACCCGGATCGAAGAAGCCAATCAAGCAGCCTACCAGCGCTACGACTACCAGTATAAGCATGACCTGAATCGGAGATCTCTTCTTCTTGGCCATCAGCCACCAGCAGAGAATAATGACTACTGCTGTCAGTAATCCCGGGAATACTTCATCAAGCTTATCCTGAAGGCTCAGGTAGGTTTCACCTTCAGCATTGACAAGCTTGAACGCAGTTGTTACAGAGACCCATGTAGCTGAAACCGCACCGATAACGAATCCGCCCAGAGTGGATACGGCATCACGGATAGCTTCACCCTGTGCACCAACCAGGAACTCAACGGCCTGGCCACCGAGTTTGTAACCTGTATTGTACAGATAGCGCATGCCGAAGTATGCGAAAAGGTTCCATACAATGATGTAGAAAATAGCGCCGAGCGGTGATCCGCCGCCGGACATACCCATTGCAATACCAAGGAGGATCGGGATAACGGTACCGACTACAAGAGAGTCACCGATACCTGCGATCGGTCCCATAAGACCTGCACGAAGACCGTTGATGGTCTCGTCATCGACTTCTTCATCGCCGTTTGCTCTTGACTCTTCAAGACCTGCGGTCATACCGACGATAACAGTACCGAGCTGCGGCTCTGTGTTGAAGAATGCGGTGTATGTGTTCATGGCTTTAGCCTTGGCTTCTTCATCATCCGCATACAGTTCTTCGCAGAGCGGAAGCATAGCGTGCAGGTAACCAAATGTCTGCATGTGCTCCTGTGAGAAGCAGGTCAGATGTCCCCAATACCAATGATGGAATGACTTACTTAAAGCCTTTTTGGAAAGTTTTTTCTCAGTACTCATCGTCAGATATCCTCCTCCTCATCGTCGTCGTATGCGCCTCCTCCGGATGCTGCTGCAGGTCTCTGTACCTGGATCAGCTTCAGTCTGTAAACAAGGATTGCGAACATGCCGGCTACTACAGTAGCAGATACAAGATTGATTCCAATACTTCTTGCGAAAACAAAGCCTGTAAGATACGGAATAAAGTCTGTGACGTTGCGTACGATCTGTTTCAGAAGAATCGCAATACCTACGCAAGGAAGAAGTGAACCTACTGTGAACAGTGTCTTCATTGCGAGACCATCCATCGGAAGATGTGTCTTAATTGCTTCGACAACAGGTGCTCCGAGCATACACATGATGACTGTCGGGATCATGGAGAATGCAAGGTGGGAAATCCACGGATAAATACGGTCTACAAGGAAAATCTGCTTGTAGTCTCTTTTCTCAATTGCCTTCCAGCCAATGTGCTGCCATACAAGGTTGAGAGTTGCTGTACCATAGAAAAGAACTGTACCGACAGTACCGACCATCGCGCCGAAGGAAGTAGCCAGAGCCATGCCCTGCTCGGAAGCCGGATCCAGACCCTGAGCCTTGATTGCGAGCATTGCCAGCGGGATACCGATGTAAGATACTGCACGGACGTCAGCTGAAACCGTTCCGCCCGGAGTTACCAGAGCGATGTAAACGATCTGCATCGCTACACCGACGAGAATACCGGTCTTGACGTCGCCGAGGACCAGTCCGCAGACCAGACCGCCGACCAGCGGACGACCCAGTGTGTAGTTACCGATAGAGGAACTTCCCATACCGGGCATAGATGAAAGGGATGCAAACAATCCTAAGATGATTGCCTGAATTATACTGATTGACATAACGGAACTCCTCCTTATCAGTTAAAGCCGAACTGGCCTCTGAACTTCTTCCAGTTTCCGATTGCTGCTTCTTTGATCAGTGCAAATTCAACTTCATAGCCCTTCTGCATGATTGCTTCGAGAGCTTCAGCTTCTTCCTGTGTGATGGACTGGTTGTTGCCCAGTTTTGTAGCGCCCGGTCTGTCGTTGCACGGTCCGATAATGACGGTCTTTACGCCCTGCGGATCAAAATTGCCGTCGACCAGGATCTTCTTCATGTCAATCGGGTTCTTTGTGATCAGGAAATACTGATCTTTGGATGCAAGTACCTTCGGGGACTTGTCAAGGAATTCCTGTACTCCCCATACGAATGTCTTCTTATCGGAAGCACTCTTGTAAGCCTGCTTCAGGACCGGATTCTTAGCAGCAGCATCGTTGACTGCGATAAGGCCTGTGCAGGGATATTCCAATGACCAACGTGTTACAGTCTGGCCGTGAATCATTCTGTCATCTACACGAATAAAACTAATTGCCATTTGTTTTTTCCTTTCTCTTTATCAATTTGATCAAATGTCGTCGTCTGCCGATTCATCACTGACTGCTACAGAGAATTCTTTCACGCCTGCCTGAGCATCGCTGATGATTTCTTCCCTGATTTCGTCAAAAGTCATGTCATCTTTTGACAGAACGCCTGTCAGAACGAGAGGAAGATTCATTCCGCCGATCATAAGCGTTTTGCCAAGGAGACCTTCCTCGGCGATCACGTTGGCTGCCGTTGACAGCGGAGATCCTCCGACGATATCCGCAAACATGATAATTTCATCATCCGGTCCCAGCTCCGGAAGGATCTTCCTGAACTCGGCCGCAAACTCATCTGCGCCCATATCTCTCAGAAGACCAATTGACCTGATTTCGTCACTTTCGTTTCCGCTCAGCATTTTGACTGCGTCATGAATGCCCTGTGCGAAAAGACCATGACTTACTAAAATCACGTACCTCAATTTGTTCTCACCTCACCTTCTTGATCTTAATTGCAGCTCGCCGGCATTGAGCTTAATTACATTTTATTCTAATTTCATTGTAAAAATGCACAACTGAGTAACGTCATACTATCGACATGACAAATGTCATGTTTTAAATTTTCATAAAAATTTCCTAAAAAAAGGAGCAGCTTTGTATATTCTGTACACTCTCGCGTACGCACATACAAAGCTGCTCAAACCCTTCTTTTCCGGTACTGATTACTGCTTATACCCTGTCTGCATCGGCTTCGATACCGATTTTTTCACATCACCGGCCGTATCCGTTACAGGTACCGATGTTCTTCACGCCATCGCCTGCATCCGTTACAGGTAACGATGTTCCGTTTCCGCACCTTCTCAGGATCCCAGCATGACATCAATATCACGCTGCGCCGTGATCAGATAATCCTCAATCGCCTTTCCGCTCTCCATTGCGGTCTGCACCGCATTTTCCGCCATGGCCATCGCCTGCCTGTACTTTCGGAATCTCGGTGCCGCCACCCCGGTACTCATGATATCATGGATGACGTCTCTGTCAATTGCCTGATCCCCCGGGATATCCTTGAAGATCGCGTTCAGGACTTCCCGGTCCTCTGCCACGGCGATCAGCGGAGATATACCCGCTGAGGAGGCATAATTCTTTTTCTGAAGCTCTTCGTCGCAGGAAAGGAGCTTCATGAATTCCCAGGCAAGCTTCTTTCTGTGTGACCGGGCATTCATCCCGATCAGCGTCGATTCGATCTGGCATACATTGTCTCCCTGCGGTCCGGAAGGCATCTCCACGCAGTCCCATTCAAAGTTGGAGTATTTCTTTACCCTCCAGGGATAGGGCTGGTAGACTTTATAATCCGAGAAGAGGAAGGGCCGGAAAGCGACCCTGCCGGAATCAAAATCTCTGGCTGAGACCGTGTAGCCGCTGTTCAGTTCCTGAAGTCTCTGATCGAACCAGACAGCATCACGGACTTTCATGTCCCCGAGGTAACATTTGCGGCCGTCCTCAGAGAACAGAACGGCGTCATTGGCATAAAGCATGTCCGTCCAGCTGTAGTTATAAGCGCCGTAGGCTTTCTCTGAATCTTCCATGGCGGACGCTTCGGTGATCTTCCTGCAGATCGCGTAAAAGTCATCCCATGTCCAGGAATGCGTCGGCATGCTGATACTGTATTCCTCAAGGAGGCTCTTGTTCACGAACATCAGCGTGGGGACACTCTCGTAGGGCAGCGCATACTGCACACCACCCATCATCCCGGCTTCTCTGCAGGCATCATAATAACAGGAAAGATCGAATTCCCCGTCACGCCTGATCATTTCATTCAATGGCTGAAGTGCCCCGTTCGAAGCAAGAATGGAGAAGTCCTCCGGCAGAACGAAGAAAAGATCCGGTTCCCTGCCCAACACGAACTGTTCCGCCAGCCATTCGCTGTAATCATCTGTTCCGATGCCGCTGACATATCTGACTTTCACGCCCGGATGCTCCTTCTCGAAGATCCTGACGGCCTCATCCAGCGTCTGGTAACTGTTGCCTTTGGAAGGTCCCCAGTAACTGCCGGCATAGACGCCGACGGTCAGAGTCATCGGATCAACGATGAGCCTGTACATGAAGAAGCCGGAAAGCAGCGCAATGACAACAGCTCCCCCTAACAACCATTTTCTCATATGTCAAAAAGATCCTTATTCACTGCCCCGGTCTGAACTGCCCAGATGGCAAGCTGTGTCCTGTCGCGGAGATGCAGTTTGTTCAGTATGCTGCTTATGGAATTCCGGACTGTACCCTGAGAGAGCCAGAGTGTCTCTGCGATTTCCTTGTTAGACATTCCTCTGGCGACTGCCTGAATGATCTCCCACTCGCTCTTTGTAATGTCTTCCGTGTTCAGCTCCGACATTTCCGGGCTCACGATGTTTTTGGCCATTGTGGAGAACTGGCGGATCACGGTGTCGGTCACGCTCGGGTTCAGGATGGCTCCTCCGGAATGGACCGTTCGGATGGCCCGGGACAGATCCTCCAGACTGCTTCCCTTGAGCAGGTAGCCGCTGGCACCGTTCTTCAGTGCACCGAATACGAACTTGTCGTCATCAAATGTCGTCAGCGCGATCGTCCTGATGCCGGGGAATTTTTTTGTGATCTGAGCGATACATTCGACCCCGTCCATCACCGGCATCCTGATATCCATAAGGATGACATCCGGGCGGTTCTCCGGCTTACTGTCCTTCAGTTTCTGAAGGGCCTCTTCCCCATCTCCTGCCATCCCCACGACCTGCATGTCCGTGTTGACTCCGAGTATGATTTTCAGGCTCTGACGGATCAGTTCCTGATCATCCACAATCATCACTTTAATCATTCATCTTCCTCCAGCTTTACACCTCTGACGGGTATTTCCGCCTCCAGAACGAAGCCGCTAACGTTATCCCTTCTGTTGCCAAAACTAAGGCTCCCTTTAAGCATTTCTACTCGTTCCCGCATATAGTCAAGGCCGAAGCCTGAACTCTCTTCCTTCATTCCGATACCGTTGTCTGTGATTTGAATACACAAATCCCTGTCTTTCCGTTCAATAGTCAGTTCGATCTCCGTTGCTTTACCGTGCCGGATCGCATTGGTCAGGCCTTCCTGAACAATACGGTAGACCGTTTCCTCCTCATCCTGTGCAAGACACAAATCGCCCGCATTCTGCTCAAAAAGGATCCGGGCACCGGTTGCCTCCCTGAAGTTCCCGATCATTTTATCCAGCGCAGATTCAAGATCCTGATCCTCCAGCGCATCCGGGCGGAGCGCACGGATCGATCTTCTTACATCCTCGAGACCCTGTCTGGCATTCTCTCCGATCACGTCGAACCGGGTCTTTGCCTCCTCCGGCGCAACATCCATAAGAATTTTCCCTGCATCCGCACTGACCACAATTCCTGTAAGAGTGTGCCCGAGCGTATCATGTATTTCTCTGGCCAGACGGTTCCGCTCTTCGATCTCCGTCATTCGTTTGATGGTCTTGCTGTATTCCTGCAGCTTGACATTTGCATCATGCAGCTGATAATTCTTCCGGGAAAGCGCTAAATTCAGCTGCAGGATCCTGGAATTCTCATTCTTCAGACCGATGACCATGAGCAGAATGAAAAGGAAGAACAGGAATATATTTGCAAATGTCATGACGCTTTCCACACCGATCAGCCAGCTTCTGACTGCCGGCCGAAAGTTGGACAGATATTGCGCGAAACTGATATTGCTCTGAAAATAAGACAATATCTCATCGTTGCCTATGACAAATTCGAGGACCTGTACGATTATAAAGAACACTCTGGTCTCTTTTTTCTGCTCATGCCAGAGAAGATCCGCAAGGACCAGCAGCGCAATGCCGCTGTAGTAATAGTTCAATGACCAGACCAACGCTGCACTCAGAAAGATTTCCGCAGCGCATATCAGCACACGAAGCGTAAGGCTGGGCCTGTATACGGACTCTTTATTAAAGATGAGAACACACAGGAGACCGTAAAGTCCGAATACTTCCACACAGAGCGTGACAGTCTTCTTCGGCAGACCGCCTGACCTCCAGAGAAAAGCGTAGGCAAGATTCATGTCACAGATCACGCTCTTCGATGCGCTGCATACGATTACGTAGTAGATCAGTATGAACCAGTTGACCAGGATCATTGCCTTCAGAACTTGTTTGAGTGATCTCGTATTTTCCATTACTGCCACCCGTTGATATTAAAATGATCGACATTTTCCGATGTGACCAGTTCTACCGGGACGACCACTTCTTTTCCGTAAGAAGAGACACCTTCTCGAAGGATTTTATAGCCCTGCTCGACTGACTTTTCCGAGACGATGAGCGGGAACTGGGCGCAGGTCGCCGTCATCATTCCGTCCTTGACCATGCCCTTGGCTTCAGGTGTACCGTCGACGCCGTAGACGAGAAAGCGGTCGGTCAGACCTGCTCCGCGTATGGCAGCCATGCCGCCAAATGCGCTCGGATCATTGAGCGCCATCAGTGTGTCTGCCTCCGGATGTTCTTTCAGAAGTTGCTCCATGACAGGCAGAGCATTTTCAATCTGCCCATCCGACTCTCCGGAACCGAGGACATTAAATCCTTCATGTCCGGCGATCGTATCCAGAAATCCCTGGATACGTTCTTTGCCGCTCTCTGCCGTGACGTGTTCGAGCAGCAGGATATTTGCCGAATCTCTGATAGAAAGCAGGTGCTCTCCGCACAGAACGCCCGCCTGGTAATTGTCGGACAGAACGGAACACGCAACGAGATCATGATCCTTGACGGGCGTATCTACGATGATGACCGGAATACCGGCATTATAGGCAAGCTGAAGCCCCGGCTGTACGCTGTCCCACTCGACAGGTGTCAGGAACAGGACTTCGACATCCGCGTCAATAAGTTCTTTTATCTGCTCGTTCTGCTTGTTCTGATCCATGCTGGCATCTCTTGACAGAAGCACGTCGCCGTTGGCCTCGATCATCATCCGGATCTGCTCATCAAGCAGCTGATAATAGGGATTGTTCATGGTCATGTAGGTCGCTCCGAACCGGTGCCTCTCCTTCACCTGCAGTACAGATGTGTCAATTCCGGACAGGCAGAAAAGGAAAATGACGGAAAGCAGAAGTGCAAAGCAGCCTGCGAGACATAATGCTGTGAAAAATCTGATTAGTTTATCTTCATTCATACGTTTATTTTCATTAGATTCATGCATCATTTACCATACAAAAAAAATATCGTTTTTTAATTTTTTGGTCAAGCTTTTTATACAAGCCGTCCTGCTTTTGTTACTATTGTAACGCTTTCTGTCGGCATTTCGGATCCAATTGTAAAAGCTGAAACGGATAAGTTCGGAGACCGGTATCGGA
>CAMNDN010000054.1:0-12126 GCA_946535445.1 uncultured Lachnospiraceae bacterium | reverse complement strand
CCGATACAAAAACTTTCAATGATTTCATTTTTCCTGATTTCCTCCCGAATGTCACAGGTAAATCACCGTAACTTAAACTACTCAAAAGCGCATCCCGTCCAATGTACACCCATTTTTCCGGGATTTCCAGACCTTTCCGGACATTCTTTTAAAAATCATCCCCTATTTTTTCTCTTTCCTCCCGCTGAGCACCATGATCGCTCCGATAAGAAGGACCGTTTCCACAAGCAGCGAAATCCACGGAGAGAGCGTAAATCCCGCGATCAGATACCCCGCCGCACAGACAATGGCGACGAGCGTCGCGTACGGGAGCTGCGTCTCCACATGCCGGATATGCATGCAGTCCGCCCCTGTCGAAGCCAGGATCGTCGTATCCGAGATCGGTGAGCAATGGTCGCCGTAGACAGACCCCGCCAGAGTCGCTCCGAGTGCAGGAATCAGCAGAGCACCGGCCCCGTCCGCCTCGCAGATCATCGTGACGATGGGGATCAGCATACCGAATGTCCCCCAGGAAGTCCCCATGGAAAAGCTCATAAGCGCCGCGATCACGAAGATCAGGACCGGGAGCAGAGCCAGCGGCAGATTCGACTGAGTGACAAAACCCGAGATGAAGATTCCGGTACCGATCAGCTGGCGGCACACACCGCCGAGGCTCCAGGACAGAATAAGGATCAGCATCGGAGGAACAATATTCCCGATACCGCTGACGATACACTCGATGAACTCTTTCGGTGTCATCAATTTACGCGGGATATATAAGAGGAACGCGGTGATCAGGCCGGCAAATGCCCCCAGCGACAGTCCCGCCGTCGGATTATAGCCGATCGCCTCGGAAAAACTGACCCCTTCAAAGAAACCGCCGACATAAGCCATTCCCGCGATCGCACAGATGATCAGCACAAGGATCGGCAGAACAAGGTCAATGACCTGTCCCTTTAATTCCGCCTGTTCTTCCGTTTTCGTCTCTCCCGCTCCCTCGGCAATCATCTTCTCTTCCGCCTTCTTCATCGGTCCGAAATCCCTGCCGGTGAATGCGATGAAAAAGACCATAAGAATCGTCATGAGAGCATAAAAGTTGAACGGGATCGTTGAGAGGAAAATGTGGAACCCGTCTTTTTCGCTGACTTCGCTGGCGACCGCCACCGCCCAGCTGGAGACCGGCGCGATGATGCACACCGGCGCTGCCGTGGCATCGATAATATAGGCCAGTTTCTCCCTCGAGATGCGCAGCCTGTCCGTGATCGGCCGCATGACTGTTCCGACCGTGAGGCAGTTGAAACCGTCATCGATAAAGATGAGAATGCCGAGGAAAGAGGTTGCAAATGCCGCCGCCCTCCGGCTGTTCAGCCTCTTTCCGGCCCATCTTCCGTAAGCCTGGCTCCCGCCCGACTTCCCGACCAGCATGACAACAGCCCAGAGCAGAGCCAGAAAAATGATCATGTAGGAATTGTCCGAGATCTTGGCGCTCATCATGTCAAATGTAAGCGCCGAGGCAGATATGAGCGTCCCCCCGGAGGCAAATGCATAGATGAGCATCCCCGAAAAAATGCCGATGAACAGCGAAGAGTAAACCTCCTTTGTGATCAGCGCAAGAGCGATTGCGATGATCGGCGGCAGTATGGACAGCCATCCGGTCTCGACCATTGTAAATTCCATGTGTGAGATCCCCCTTTCATTAAACTACCATCCATAATACACGGATTGCATTTCATAATCCATATTATATATGAATGATGAAAAAACTGCCACACTCAGGACCTGCCGCCGGGTACGGTGGTATTTCTTAAGGATACCGACCGTTCTCAGCCGCACAGGTTCCGAGCGTGACAGCCCGTTCATTCATTTCTCAAAGCGGACATTCACGATCCGCTGCCCTTTGCAGCAGTTCGTCCCACACCTCTTATTATACGTGCTTCTCGAACAGGAACTTCTCCGGAAGTTCTACCTTGAAATCCTTTGCCAGATGACGGAAATCATCCGGAAGGATCGTCTGACGCTTGTTCGGAGTCATGGAAAGGACCTTTACAAGGATCTCTGCAGACTTCTCAACGGTATGCATCAGACCGAATGTCAGATCGAAGTCCTCGCCTGAAGCGAACATGCCGTGATGTGCCCAGATCGCAACGTCATACTTCTTCATAAGCTCGGATGTAGCGACTGCGATTTCGCGTCCGCCCGGGACCATCCACGGAACGACACCGATACCGCCCGGGAAAACGACCGGACACTCGGTAGCCATCTCCCAGAGCTCGCGGGTGAAAGCTTCGTCTGTGAGCGGGAGGACAAATGTCAGAGCGATCGTATTTGCCGGATGGCAGTGATAGATAACTCTGTGCTTTCCGTTGGTCGCGATCACTTTTACTTCGTGGTTCATAAGGTGGCTCGGGAGCTCGGATGTCGGACGGCCGCCGTTCACAAGACCCCAGCAGATACGATAATTCTCGCCCTTGTCATCAAGCTCGATGATGCAGAAGGAATCTTCCGGCTTGATCGTAACGTTGCGGAAATATTTGCCGGAACCGGTCACGAGGAAGTACTCGTTCGCCAGCTTCGGAACAGTCGTGCCGATCGGCTGCCATTCGCCCGGATTCAGCTCTTCCTTAACAGACTCGATTTCCTCAGCCTTGATGCGGTAGCTTAAGTTTCCGCCGTTGCGCTCATGCCATCCCTGAAGCCATCCGTCGTCTGCCATACGCATAAAACCTTTTACAAATTCAGCATCTAATACTCTCATGTTCGCTTTCCTTTCTCTCTGATCCCATGAACATCTCTGTCTTATATGCACCGGGACCCGGTCTTGAAGATGTCGGCTGACGCTGACCCGGATCCCGTGCTCTCAGTCCCTTCAAGCGGGACTTGAACATTCTTATCGTGTGACAATGTCTACCGGTACGTTAAAGATCTTGGCGACCTTAAGGATCGTGTCAATATGTCTGCCGGATGCAGCTGCCATATGATGTGTCGGGCCTGCCTCGCTCCAGCGGTTGCAGAATTCACGCGCGCCGCATGTGAAACGTGTACGCATATTGGTGTCGCCGAATGTGAAGATCGGGCCTTCCTCATTTACACCCTCAGCGACGACGAACTTGAAGTTTCCGTCCTTATCCTGTGTGATGCCGAGATAGGTGACCGGTCCGAGATGCGGATAGAACTGTGTCAGATATCCGCCGCCTGTCTTGCCGTGGAATACGTCGACGATCTTCATGGTCGGCTTCTTAGCGGAAATGTCAGCATCGCCTGATCCGGAATGGCCGATGATGCAGATATCCTCGTTGAAGTCGATGGAATACATCTCGCTGAGCTGGCCCATGCCTGCGATCGTCTTCAGAATACCCATAGCCATGGAGACTTTGATATCGCCTTCGACCGCGCAGGCTACGCCCTGCTTGATCAGCATGGAGAATGCCGGGATGAGCATACTGTCAAGGACGCCTGCCTTGCCCTGGGCAAATCCGTCATAGTGAGATGCGACAAATGCGATCTGCTCGTCCTTTACCCACTGCTCGAAAGCGACGACATATTTTGCCATATCCCATACTTTTTCGATTGTTCCGCCGCCCTCGATATCGAAGGTGTCCAGAATATCCTGAGCCTTAGCGCGAATCGCTTCCTCGTCCGTGATGTCATCAGCGATCGCCCACATCTTCTCCCAGTCGAACTGCTTTGTGTACAGCCACATACGATGATAGAGATTGGTCTCATCGATGTAGAGGTCCATCATGCCCGGATACGGACGGCCGATCTGAGCCAGGTTCGTTGTACGGAAACGACGGCGTACCTGTGCAGCCTTGCACCAGTCAGCGATCTCTGCCTCGACCTGCGGGTCACCGCCCTCAACGACACCTGTGATGACCGCATGGCGCTTTCCTGCACGCTCAAGGTCTGCTACCATCTCGCCTACAGCGCCGCATGCATACAGTTCGCCCAGCCATGTAGCTGTATCTGTATTGGCATAATCCGGAGCTTTCTTCTTCTGAACATTGACCAGAACGACCGGTACATCCAGGTCGCGGACTGCCGGAAGCATATTGTAGGATGTTGCGTAGGTCAGAAGCTGAAGGATGACAAGGTCAACATCCGCTGCGCGGAACTTGTCGCCGGCTGCCATAGCCAGTTCCTTCGTTGTTACGATACCGCCGTCGATAATTTCGACTGTATCCGGGATCATCTTCTTGAACTCTGCATACTGGCCCTCGAACTCGGGTACGAGTGACGGGAACTGCGGAAGATAAGCGCCAAGTGCGATGGAAAATACACCGATTTTAGCCTTTGTCTCTATTAACATGGTTTTACCTCCTTGATATCAAAACTGCCTTTAATGGCATTTCTTGTACTTTGTAAATCTGCAAATTCCCCTGCCGAGATGAACTGGATCACCAGATTGCCGATCGCTGTTCCTTCGACGGGTCCGGCGTAGACTGTCAGGCCGGTGGCATTTGCGGTCATCTGATTAAGATACATATCCTGGCAGCCGCCTCCGACGATGTTCAGGCTGGTGTACGTCTTGCCCGTGATCTCGGTCAGACCCTGTACGGCCTCCCTGTAAAGTTTCGCCAGGCTGGCGTATACGCACTGCATGATCTCACCGACTGTCTCCGGCACCTGCTGATCTGTCTCGCTGCAGTAGTCCTTAATTGCATCGATCATGCTCTCCGGAGCCAGGAAACGGTCATCATTGGCATCTACCACGGAAGCGAAATCAGAGGCTCCTTTGGCTGCCTCGATCAGATCCGGGAAGCTCCACTGTTTTCCGTCCGCGTGCTTGCTTGTACGGCCCGCAACATAGGCGACTCCGTTCAGCTCGCGGCGAATGGACTGGATCATCCACAGGCCCATGATATTCTTAAGATAGCGGAAACGGTACCATGCGCCGCCTTCATTCGTGAAGTTCTGCTGTCTGCTTGCTTCCGTTGTGATCGGCTCTGCGTTCTCCACACCGAGAAGAGACCATGTGCCGCTGGAAAGGTATGCGGCATTTTCATCTTTTGCGGGGACCGCAAGGAAAGCGGATCCTGTGTCGTGTGTTGCCGGAAGGATCACCGTTGCGTTGAAACCTACCGCTTTCTGAATTTCCTCGGACAGCTGACCGACTACGGTACCCGGCATGGACAGTTTTCCGAACAGTCCGGCGGGCAGGCCAAGGCGCTCGATGAGTTCAAGATCCCACTCTTTTTCGCGTGCGTTCACCAGGTTGGTGCTGGTCGCGTTGGTGTACTCCTGCTTCTTAACGCCTGTTAAGAGGAAGTTGAAGTAATCGGGGATCATCAGGAGGGATCCGGCATTTTCAAGCTGCTCCGGATGCTCTCTCTTAAGTGCTGTCAGCTGATAGATCGTGTTGAACATCTGTTTCTGGATACCTGTTCTCGCGTAGAGCTCTGTTGCGGGTATCATCTGCTCCACCACGGCATCCATGCCCTCTGTGCGGCTGTCGCGGTAAGCCACGGCATCGCCGATCAGCCTGTCTTCCTTATCAAGAAGGACGTAGTCGACTGCCCAGGTGTCGATTCCGATCGTTGCGGGAATTTTGCCGAGCGTTTTGCAGGCCTTGATTCCGCCCAGCACGCCATTCCACAGATTTTCCATGTCCCAGCAGTCATGTCCGTCCTTATGGACCTGTTTGTTGTCAAAACGGTAAATCTCCTCCAGAATAATTTTACCATCCTGTACACTGCCCAGAATATGGCGGCCGGAGGAAGCTCCGATGTCAATGGCAAGATAATATTGTTGCATGAGATCCGTCTCCTTTCGCTTTTTTCATTGGTATCATTTTATCAGCCCGCAAATATGCAAATAAGGTCTTAAGAAATAAAAAACCGGGACCTTATTTGCATTCCTGTGCTATACTGTATCTGCTCAGGTTTTCGCCAGATCTCCGGCGCGCATCTTTCGGATATCCTTATCCGGGTGAACCAGGTTTCCGGCATGCATCTTCCGGATATACTTATTCAGGTGAGAATTCGTTCCGGGACACACAAAGAATGCCTGAGGCCACATAATTTTATGCGTCAGCGATTACTGTTTTCTACACAGGAGGAATCAATATGCTTCGCGAGTCCTTACTGTCTCATTTCAGACCGATCACAGAAGAAGAACAGACCATACTCGACGGGAATAAAGAAATCCAGCGCGACAACTATACGACAGGAAAGGAGTTCGTTGTGGACAGCAAGCTCCTTCTTGAAAAAGGCTGCCTGATCGAGATCAGACAGCACACCCGCTTTGCCTATTTTCCGAGGCACCGGCACAATTATGTCGAACTGGTCTATATGTGCACCGGAAGCACCACCCACATTATTAATCAGAAAACGACCGTCATCCTGAAGGAAGGGGACCTCCTTTTCCTGAATCAGAATGTCTACCACGAGATCCTGCCCGCATCGGAAGGAGACATCGCGGTGAACTTTATTATCCTTCCGGAATTTTTCGACCGCCCCATCTCCATGATCGAGCGCGAAAATGTCCTGCGGGATTTCCTTGTCGCCTCGTTGACGGGACAGTCGTCCAGCTCGGATTATCTGCACGTACAGGCCGGCGGGATCGTCCCGGTGGAGAACCTGATCGAGAACATGCTCTGGACACTCATCGAAAAACAGCCGATGATGGACACGATCAATCAGACTTCCATGGGGCTGCTGCTCATGAACCTGTCGCGATTTGCGGATACCATTAATCGCAGCGAACCCGACCAGATCGAGCAGAAAATGGTCCTGTCCGTCCTCGATTATATCGAGCATCACTATCAGAACGGGACGCTCTCCGAAGTAGCCCATGAACTCCACCAGCCCACCTATGCCGTCAGCAGACTGCTGAAAAAGCATATGAACAGGAACTTCAAGGAGCTCCTGCAGCTGCGAAAACTTCAGCAGGCAGCTTACCTTCTTGACAATTCCACACTTCCCGTGGACCGGATCATGGAAGCCATCGGGTACGAGAACAGCAGCTACTTTTACAGATGTTTCCGCAAAAAATACGGATGTTCTCCGAAAGAATACAAGGAAAAAGGCCTCGCCGCCACATCCGCAGCGGGACAGGCTTTGTACAGTTCTCTATGAAAAGGAGATGATAAGGAATGCCTTCACACAATAACTCCACGGTCCGGGATATGACGGACGGCTCCATCACGGGACACCTGATCGCCTTTTCCATTCCTCTTCTCCTCGGCAATGTCTTCCAGATGCTTTATAATACGGTCGACTCCATCGTTGTGGGAAATTTTGTGGGCAAACAGGCTCTGGCAGCCATCAGTTCGACCACCATGATCGTCAATATCATGATTTTCTTTTTCAACGGATTCGCAGTCGGCGGAGGAGTCGTGATCAGCCGTTTCTTCGGGGCCCGGAAAATACAGGACCTGCACAGAGCAGTCGAGACCGCGATTGCGGTCACGCTCCTGTTCGGCGTCTTTTTCACGGTCGGGGGTTTTTTCCTCGTGCCTCTCATGCTGCGCCTGATGCGGACACCGGAAGATGTGTTCCCCCATGCCAGAGTCTATCTTGAAATCTATTTTTCGGGGGCTCTGGGCCTGCTTGTCTACAACATGGGCAGCGGTATTCTCAGGGCTGTCGGCGATACGAAAAGGCCCCTTTATTTTCTGATCTTCACCAGCATTCTCAATACGATCCTGGATCTTGTATTCGTCATCGTCTTCAAGGCGGGAATTGCGGGGGCGGCATTTGCCACCATCCTCTCCCAGTTCATCTCCGCCTTCCTGGTTCTGAGACTGCTCACCGGTACAGACGACATCTACAGGCTGACATGGGGCGATCTGCGGGTCGATGTACCCATCCTGAAGAAGATTCTGGAAATCGGACTGCCGACCGGGATCCAGTCCATGATCACATCTGTATCCAACGTATTTGTACAATCTTACATCAACGGCTTCGGATCCGGATGCATGGCAGGCTGGGGTGCCTACAACAAGCTAGACTCCTTTATCTTTCTGCCGATCAATTCGCTGAGTCAGGCATCGACGACTTTTGTCAGCCAAAATATCGGCGCGGAGAAAGAGGACCGCGCGGATGCCGGTGCCGGCATCTCCATCGTCATGGCCATCGTCGTTTCCGCTGTGATCGCCACGGTCCTCGTCGTGTTCGCCCCCGGCGCGACCGCGCTTTTTACTCAGGATGAGGAGGTCATCCGCTTTGGCGTCCTCTTTATACGCATGAATACCTATTTTCTGATATTTAACGCAATAAATCACGTCCTTGCGGGCGCGCTCCGCGGCAGGGGCCTGGCAAGGGTCCCCATGTTCTGTATGATATTCTGCTTTGTCGTGATCCGGCAGATCTACCTGTTCATCGGAAGCCGTATCGCCTATAATCCTTATGTGATCGGTTTCGGGTATCCGGTCGGCTGGATGACGTGCTGCGTTGCGGAGACGGTATACTTTCACTTAATGAGAAGACATCTGAAGGGGGAAGATGCGTATTGATCCTCAGGCTTTCTGCTTTGCGCATTCATCTTACGTCTGCGGGCACCGGAATTCTGAGGAAGAGAGGAGTTTCATTTGGCGCATTCATCATAGACTCGCGTCACGAGAATTCTGCGTCAGAGATTAAATCGGTATATCAGATTATGGAAAAGAATAAAAACAGAAAACAGCTAAATACGAAGGCACTTGGAACTGCCGCTGTGCTGGCAGCCTCCCTGTGCTTTTCGACCGGCGGCCTGCTCATGAAAATTATTCCCTGGAGTCCGCTGGCAATCAACGGCGTCCGAAATCTGATCGCCGGTGTGGTAATCGGACTCTATATTCTTCTCACCCATCACAAGATCCGTTTCAATCGGACCGTAGTGATCGGAGCGATCTGCCTGACGGGCGTCACAACGCTGTACTCGGTCGCCAACAAGCTGACCACCGCAGGCAATACGATCGTCCTCCAGTACACCGCCCCGATCTGGATCGTGATTTTCATGTACCTGTTCCTGGGAAAAAGACCGGATAAGATATCCCTGATTTCCATTCTGATCGTATTCACAGGAATTTTGTGCTTCTTCTACGAGGGAATTTCCACCGGCAGATGGCTCGGTGATCTTTGCGCCCTGCTGTCCGGCGCTTTTTATGCAGGGGTATTCATGCTGAACAGCTTCAAGAACGGCGACTCGCTTTCGTCTGTTTTTTTCAGCCAGCTTGCCTGCGGCGTGATCCTGTCCCCGCTGGTCCTGAGAGAGACCGTGTTCACGGCCCCCGTCCTGGCCGCAGTGTTCGTGCTCGGCGTCGTGCAGGTCGGACTTGCCTATGTTTTCTTTACGACAGGCATCAAGTATGTGGATCCCGTCACAGCATCCATCATCAATGCTCTGGAGCCGATCCTGAATCCGATCCTGGTGGCCGTCTTCTACGGAGAGGTGCTGGGCCGTATGTCCCTTGTCGGCGCAGCGATCGTTCTGTGCGGGATTTTATACTACAATATAAGGAGAGGGCTGTCGCACTAGAAGGGAGCATATCATGCTTAACGGGCGCAGCGGAAGGCGCCTTGGCGCCACGCCTACATCTCCACTTCCAGCAGGATCGGAGCATGATCCTGACGTGCCCCGGAATCCATCATTTCAGACCTCACTACTTTATCCTTTATGCGTTCACTGACCAGGAAGTAATCAATACGCCAACCGGAGTTATTGATCTTGCTGGTCTTAATTCTCTGTGCCCACCAGGAATAGACATTCGGAATATTGCCATGCACATGACGGAAAGTGTCGACAAATCCGCAGCCAAGCAGATTCGTGAAACCTGCCCTCTCCTCATCGGTGAAGCCCGCGGACATATGATTGTTGGCCGGATGAGCCAGATCGATTTCCTCATGCGCGACATTGTAGTCTCCGCAGGCAATGACAGGTTTATCCGCATCCAGAGACTTCAGATATTCCGCGTATTTCACATCCCAGACCTGCCGCTCGGAAAGTCGTCGGAGTCCGTCACCGGCATTGGGTGTGTAGACAAGATTAAAATAAAATTCCGGAAGTTCCAGCGTGATCATCCGGCCTTCCGAGTCCATGGGAAGCGGAGCATCGATCTTCGGATAATCGGCCGTAACGGCCAGTCCCTTCTTATAGAGAGCCATTGTGCCGGCATATCCTTTTCTTGCCGGTTCGCAGGAGCTGACCCAGGCGTAATCATACTCCGGGAAGAATTCGGTGAGAGCCGCTTTCTGCTTCGCATTCATACCGTTCGCGGGGAGCTTGGTCTCCTGAATCGCTATGATGTCAGCATCCTGCGCCGCGATGGAAGCCAGGACCTCCCGTGTGAGGAGCGCGCGGGCACTTGTTGCTGTCAGTGCGGCGTTCAGTGAATCAATGTTCCATGAAATAAATTTCATATTTTTTCTCCTTATCTGTTATATTGGAAGAAGTCTGCTTACGCTGACCAAAATCATGCGCATATGTCTCGCTGGCGAAACTTAAATTTTTATGATAAGACTGTCAGATATCCGTAATTACAAGATTTCTTCATTCATGATCACAACAGGTCCCATAACATCGTAAACACTGTTCCTTCGACATCCGCAACATCCCGAATCCGTTCACAGCCTCACATCGCTACATCCCTAACCCGGTCACAGCCTCACACCGTGATATCTCTGATCCATATTCCCTTATTCACGAGCACGGCCCCGATCACTACCTTGACAAGCTCGACCGAAGCGACCATCGCATACATCGGAAGAATCGGAACATCCGTATAATGTGCCAGAAAGAAAGCAACCGGGATGGATGCCAGCCAGCAGAAGCACGAATCGAAAAGGAACGTGATGAACGTCTTTCCGCCGGACCTGATAATAAAGTAGGAGGCGTTGTTGAATGCATGCATCGGCATAAAAGCGGCGGAAATGCAGATCAGGCCAGTCGCAAGGGCGCGGATCTCATCCGTCGTATTATAAATCATCGGAAACAGACCCGAAATCGTCAGCATTAAAAGGGCTGATACAAGACACAGAAAAACGGAAAAGAAAGTAAGTTTCCACGCTTCATCCTTCAGTTCCGTCACCCGCGATTCACCCCACTCACCAAGTTTCTGCCCCATAATGATCGCCGTGGCCGATCCCATCGCTATGAAGGCGACATTAAAAACACCGGCGATCGTCTGTGAGATATTGAAGGCGGAAACGACAGAGAGGCCCCGAACGCTGTAGCACTGGATGAGCATAGCCTGCCCGCCTGACCAAAAAGCTTCATTAAGCAGAAGCGGCGTCCCTTTCTGAAGGCATGCAGCTACCAGTTCTCCCGGAACATACAGACTGCTGTAAACGCCCTCGATAAAATGCAGCCTCTCTTTATGGGTATGCGCCCAAAACACAATATAAAACAGTTCAACAAAACGCGCAACGACTGTTGCCGCGGCAGCGCCGAGAACGCCGAGGGCAGGCGCTCCGAACTTTCCGAAAATCAATATATAATTGCCGACCAGATTCACAGCGACCGCCAAAAAAGATGCGACCATAGGCGCGACAGTCTCACCGTGAGACCGTATTGTCGTATCGTAGGCCTGTGTGACCGCGAACGGAAGAAATCCGATGCACATCACCGTGAGGTAGCCAAGCGCTGCCTGCATGGTCGCTTCCACGGAGCCTCCGCCTCCATCCTCATGCAGGTACAGGCCGACCAGATCTCTTCCGAAAAACGCAAAAATCAGGAGACCTGCCACAACGAGCAGAACGGAGAGGAGGATCTGCAGTCGAAACGTTCTGCGAACACCCTCATCATCCCCTTTTCCGCAATACTGGGCTGTAAAGATGCCTATACCCGAGAGTCCTCCGAAAACGCATAGATTCCATACGAACAGCAGCGAATTCACGATCGACACACCGGTCATCGGATCGGTACCGATCCTCCCGACCATGATATTGTCGAGCATGTTCACGAAGTTGGTGATGCCATTCTGCAGCATGATCGGAAGGGCGATCATCATCGTGTGCCGTATAAAATTCTTTTCAAATGTTGCTTTTAACAATCTCATACAAATAACTGAACTCTCCGGCTGACGCCTATAAGAAAGTGGAAATTACAGGGGAACTAAGATATAATAAGGCAAATGCTCACACATTTCAATTACGTGCCCACCAATGCCCAAGCAGGAAATTTACGCACCAGAAACGGAAAAAAATTATGTCGGAAAAAATGTCAGCAAAT
>CAMNDN010000053.1:0-12146 GCA_946535445.1 uncultured Lachnospiraceae bacterium | reverse complement strand
ATCGCCGCGAACATCAGGCAGCACCCGGTCATCTCACGGGCGCTCAGTACCTGACCGAGCACGATCCATCCCGAAATAGCCGAAAAGACGCTTTCCAGACTCATGGACAGGGAGGCGATCGTCGGGTTCAGATTCTGCTGTCCTACGATCTGCAGGGTATAGGCAACACCGCTGCTCATAAGACCCGCATAAAGGATGGAACCGGCTGCCGCTCTAAGAGCATTCATTGTGATCGGCTCCATGATCAACATACAGAATGTAGCCAGAAGTCCGGTCGTCAAGAACTGTGCAAAGGAAAGCCGGACCGGATCTGTCGCAGGTGAGAAGTGGTCCACACTCATGATCTGAAACGCATAGAGAAAAGCACTGACCAATATGATCGAATCTCCTTTGCCAAGTTCAAGCGGTCCGTTTATACAGAGCAGATAGAGCCCGATTACGCTCAGAAGAACGCAGATCCATATCTTCGGTCTTACCCTTCTGCCGAAGAATAATGATATAAGCGGAACAATAATGACATATTGCGCGGTTATGAAGCCAGCCTTCGCGGTCGTTGTCGACGCGATGCCGATCTGCTGGGCCGCGCTTGCAAGGAAAAGAAACAGACCGCAGAGCAGCCCGCCAAGAATCAGTCTTCTCCACTGATATCGGTTCCGGGGGGCCTCAGAGATACCTCCCCGCATAATTATGATCCTGTCCCTGACCATAATGACCGGCAGAAGAAAAATGACAGCGACCCAGTTCCTCAGCGCAAGAAATGTGAAGGGACCGACATATTCCGCACCTATACTTTGCGCAACAAAAGCGCTGCCCCATATCATGGCACAGACGATGAGCATCAGAGTGTGCGACAGTTCTTCTCTTTTGGTGAGCGTCCTTCCCATTTCTCTTCTCCCCTGAATTCCATGCGCACGTTCGCAGACGTGCGCGGTCGTGGCAGGAACGCCGAGGCGTCCTTAATTGCATATCCGCGATATAATACCACGAACCGGTCTTTTCAGGCAAGTTTTTCACACCTTTCGCTTTTCCTGTCTCAAAAAATTGAACTATGTTATACTGATTTTTACGAAGCATTCCAATCACGAAAAACCAGAAATAGATATCAATAATGCTGCCGGACAGCATATGGATCTCAAACATTTTCTTTCGGAGGATAATATGTCAGAAAGATTTTCAAGGACCGAGCTTCTACTCGGTCACAATGCAATGAACATCCTTAAAAACGCCCATGTAATTGTTTTCGGCGTAGGAGGAGTGGGCGGATATGTGATCGAAGCCCTTGCGCGCAGCGGGGTCGGCGCCATTGATCTTGTGGATAATGATACAGTCTGCCTTTCGAACATCAACCGTCAGATCCTGGCTACGACGGGAACAATCGGAGAATATAAAGTCGACGTTGCAGAGAGAAGGCTTCTGGATATCAATCCGGATCTTAAGATCACAAAGCACCGCTGTTTCTTTCTCCCGGATACTGCAGACCGGTTCGATTTCACGACCTACGATTATGTGGTGGATGCCATAGACACAGTCACCGGGAAGATCCAGATCATCATGCAGGCGGAGGAAGCCGGCGTTCCTGTCATTTCCAGCATGGGTGCGGGCAATAAGATGAATCCGACCGCACTTGAAGTGGCAGACATATACAAGACATCTGTATGTCCGCTTGCTAAAGTCATGAGGCGGGAATTAAAGAAGAGGGGCATAAAAAAGCTCAAGGTCGTTTACTCAAAAGAGCCGGCCATGAAGCCGCTGACAGCGAATACACGGACAGATAAAGACGCGACTCCGAAAGGAAAAATACCTCCCGGTTCCAACGCCTTTGTTCCGACGACCGCCGGTCTGATCATCGCCTCCGAGGTCGTGAAAGATCTGATCCGTTTTGACAGGGATCACAGAGAATGATTAAGGCAACATCTGGCACAAATTATATCTATAATGCTTTGTACTCATCCCATGATTTTGCTAAAGTATGAGTCTGGAGGCAAAAGTACAGGATTCTGCCCAGCGTCAGCTGACATAATTACCGACCGAATCCCTGCGCACCCTCAAAGGCATCTGATAAACTGCAACCGGGACAGGCAGCCCTGCCTGAAGGAAAATCATGGAAAAACGTCGTGACCCTTACTGGGACAATTTAAAACTTGCACTCATGTTCCTTGTCGTTCTGGGACATTTTCTTATGCCCGTAAAATCATCCGAGGGTCCGTTCGTGAAAGCACTGTTTTACTGGATCTATCTTTTTCATATGCAGGCTTTCGTGTTCGTATCGGGATACTCTTCTAAGAGCTATGTCCGAAAAAGCGGAAAAGGAAATAAACTGGCCGGTTTCCTGATCACCTTTGTCTTTTTTACGATATGTATCGAGATAATCGAATTCATTTTCACACATGGAATCAGGCTCAGAATACTGTTCAAGATCACAGGAGCGCCGTGGTATATGGCAGCCATGTTCTTCTGGTATCTGCTGATTCCTTTTATCTCGCGGGCGCGGCCGGTCATTTCGCTTACTCTCTCGATTGTCCTGGGAATTATGTGCGGTCTGGTCTCCGGGCTGGGTTCTTTCTTATCATTATCCCGTACGATCGTGTTCTTCCCCGCATTTTTGGCCGGTTACTATTTTGACGGTGCCTGGATACAGAAGATCGGCAAACGCAGCAGACTCCTTTCTGCCGGTATTCTGCTTGCAGTCTTTCTTTTCCTGTTCTTCAGACAAAGCGTCTTGTCGGATTTTCTGAAGATAATCTATGCGAAGAGTTCTTACTCAAAACTCGATCTTACCGGTGCCGCCGGGTGTGCATACCGCTTATTATGGTATTTCGTCTCGGCTGTCATGACAGTGTCTTTTTTAGGCATCATACCGAGAAGAAAGTTTCTCTTCACATATATCGGCGGACGGACACTCAGCATATACGTTGTGCATCGTCTGATAAGAGATGTCTTCAAATATCTTGATCTGTACGAATACCTCGGCGACGGTGTAATTCTGCTGGGGCTTTGCGTATTCATATCAGCTGCAGTCATTTTTATTACATCTGCCGACCCGTTCTATCATCTTGTTAACAATGTTTTCCGGCTGACGGAGAACTTTCATCATAATTCCTCCGGGAACAGATTCCGGGCAGCTCGTGTGCACTGACCTGTTTGATTTTCGAATAAAAAGGGCTGTCGCATCCGGACAGAACACCGCTACACACAGCAGGCGATATTTGCAAATGCCGGCTATATGTAATGGTGATGCTGACTGATGCGGCAGCCCCTGTTATTTTTCAGCTGTAAAACGCTTCACTGAGGCATTGTTCCGTATGCACAGGCACGCGGGAATGCACAGCAATTCGCTTTGAAAGATATCAGAGAATATCTCTGATATCTGCATACGGGTAATCCGGATAGCATTCGGCAACACCCTTATAAGTGATCTTACCGTCATAGGTATTGATCGCCGAATAAATGACGTCATTCTTTTTGCAGGCATTCTTCAGTCCGTTATTCGCGATCTGCAGACCGTAGCGAAGCGTTGCATTGGTCAGTGCGATCGTCGATGTCCGGGAGACGGCACCCGGCATATTCCCGACACAATAATGAACAACACCTTCCTCGATAAAGATCGGGTCATCATGTGTTGTTATATGGGAAGATTCACCGCAGCCGCCCTGATCGATCGCGACATCAACGAAGACAGCTCCGTTCTTCATTTCAGACAGATACTTTCTCTTGAAGAGCTTCGGGGTTGCGGAACCCGGGATCAGAACACTGCCGATGACAAGATCCGCATCTCTGACAGCTTTTTCGATATTGCCATCCGTTGATACCAGTGTCTGGATCCTGGCACCGAAAATCTCGTCCAGATACTCAAGACGCTTCAGATTAATATCAATGATCGTGACATCCGCTCCGATACCGACTGCGGCCCGGCAGGCATTGGCACCGACTGTGCCCGCACCGAGAATGACAACTTTCCCCTTCGGTGTGCCCGGGACACCTGCCAGAAGGATCCCTTCTCCGCCAAACTTCTTCTCCAGGTATTTTGCGCCTTCCTGAATACTGAGGCGTCCGGCGATCTGACTCATCGGAATGAGGAGCGGCAGACTTCCGTCTCTCTCTCTGAGCGTCTCGTAGGCAACACCGGTCACCTTATGTCTGAGCAGCGCTTCTGTCTGTTCCGGGTCCGGAGCAAGATGAAGATAGGTATAAAGTATAAGTCCTTTATGAAAACTGTTGTATTCCTCCGGAAGAGGTTCCTTGACCTTGACCATCATTTCCGAGTTATCCCAGACGGCCTCACTTGACTCATACATTTTGGCTCCGGCTGCTTCATATTCATCATCCGTAAATCCGGATCCGAGACCTGCGCCCCTCTCGATCAGAACTTCATGCCCGGCGGCAACATATGCTTTTACATTGTCCGGTGTAAGTCCGACACGGAATTCATTATTCTTAATTTCTTTAACACATCCGACTTTCATAAAAACACCTCCTCTGTTTCACAGGCTTTTCTGATCATATTATAGCAAAATTCACTAAATACGTCACTCATTTTCATGGTACAGACTTGTCCCAAAAAGTGTTTTATGTCTTGCAAACAATATTTTCTGTGCTAATATTAAACCTGTTGACATGTTGTTTTCAAAGTCTTACCGATGCAGAAGGAGGTGGTTTCATGAGTGACATAAGCAGTGACGGTCCTTATCCTAATCAACCCATGAAAACCACTTTTTGCGCAAAGGAGGACTTTATGCGATGGATGAAATAAAAGAGATAAACGAAGAATATCTTCGTGAACTGCTCTCGGCCAAAAAATACAAAGAGCTTCGCGAGACCCTGTCCGAGATGAATACCGCCGATATCGCCGCAATCATGGATGAGATGGAGGATGAGGATTCTCTCAGGATCTTCCGCATTCTTCCGAAAGATATGGCTGCAGACGTCTTCTCGGATCTGGAATTAGATGACCAGCAGTATATCATCTCCTCCCTGTCCGACAAGGAAGCGTCCAACATCATCGATAACATGATGGCCGACGATGCTACAGACCTTCTGGAAGAAATGCCGGCCAATGTCGTCAAGAGAATTCTTGCAAACGCTCAGCCGGAGACCCGGGCTGACATCAATCATCTGCTTCGCTATCCGGAGGATTCCGCGGGTAGTATCATGACGGTCGAGTATATCGACCTGCTCGAGACGATGACGGTCGAAGGCGCCATAAAACGTATCAAGCGTATCGGACTTGATTCCGAAACCATCAATATCTGCTACGTCCTCGACAAGCGGAGAAAGCTGGTCGGTACCGTCGCGCTCCGCTATCTTCTTCTGAAATCAAGTGATGAACTGATCGGCGACATCATGAACGATAATGTCATCAGTATCAACACGCTGACCGACCAGGAAGAAGCGGCCCAGATGTTCAAGAAATACGACTTTACCGCCATGCCCGTTGTGGATAACGAATATCGTCTCGTCGGTATTATCACGATCGACGACGTTGTCGACATTCTCGAAGAAGAGGCCACCGAAGATATTGAAAAGATGGCCGCTATCATCCCGACCGACAAACCTTATTTTAAAGTCGGTATATTCGAGACTTACCGGAAGCGAATGCCCTGGCTCCTGCTGCTCATGATTTCCGCCACGTTCACCGGTGCGATCATCACGAGTTATGAGGAGGCCCTCGCATCCTACGTCGTACTGACGGCCTACATTCCCATGTTGATGGACACCGGCGGAAATGCAGGCTCCCAGGCCAGTGTTTCCATTATTCGTGGTCTCTCACTCGGTGAAGTGGAATTTGAAGATATCTTTCGCGCCATCTGGAAGGAAGTGCGCGTAGCTGTTCTGTGCGGTCTGACTCTTGCCACGACCAATTTTGTCAAGCTGATGCTTTTGGACCGCCTTGAATTGAAGATTGCAGCGATCGTCTGCATCACACTGGTGCTCGTTGTTACATTTGCCAAACTGGTCGGTTGCTCTCTGCCGCTGATCGCGGCCAAGATCGGCTTCGACCCGGCCGTTATGGCTTCACCGCTGATCACGACGATTGTCGACGCGATCTCACTGTCTATATATTTTGCACTCGCCACCAATATACTGCATATTGCGACCTGACGAAGGCCTGCCGCTGTATTTGCTGCATGGCAAAAATCTGATAAATATATCTTTTCATGTATACAAGGTGCAGTTCCTGCACCTTGTTCTTGATTTGTCCCTCTTTCCCCTGTATTATATTAGGAAGTGTCCCTTTTCATGACATATACTACACAGATACCCGTATCTGTAAGACCGATGAGCAGTCAGAGGAGACACATGGAGGTTTTTTATGCTTGAACTAAAAAACGTCGGCTTTGTAGCCGATGACACAGTTGAAATACTGAAAGATGTAAGTCTTACGATCGATGAACGTTTTGTTGCTATTACCGGTCCTAACGGAGGCGGCAAATCCACACTGGCGAAACTGATCGCCGGCATCTACGAACCGACCAGCGGACAGATCCTGCTCGATGGTGTCGATATCACACATATGAGTATTACTGACCGTGCAAATCTCGGCGTGTCCTACGCCTTCCAGCAGCCGGTGCGCTTTAAAGGTCTTCGGGTGCGTGACCTGCTTCGCCTCGCAGCGCCCAAAAATACGACACTGACCGATGCCTGCAATTTTCTCAGTCAGGTGGGTTTATGCGCAAGAGATTATATCGACCGTGAAGTAAATGACAGCCTCTCCGGAGGTGAACTGAAACGTATTGAAATTGCCATGGTACTGGCGAGAGGAACAAAGCTCTCCGTCTTCGATGAGCCCGAAGCCGGGATCGACCTCTGGAGCTTCCAGAACCTGATTCATGTTTTCGAGAAAATGTATGAAGAGACACGCGGCAGTATTCTTATCATCAGTCATCAGGAACGCATCCTGAACATTGCCGACAAGATCATCGTGATCCGTGACGGTCAGGTCACGAAAACAGGAACCCGGGATGAGATTCTACCGGATCTTTTAAGAAGCGCTGACGCCGGCAATGCAGCCTGTGATATTCTCGCTCAGCAGCTGCGATAAGGAGGTACTGTCATGGATGAAATTCAGAGAACTTTGTTAAAGGAAATTGCCGATCTCGATTCTCTTCCGGTCGGTGCCTACAATATCAGGGCCAACGGCAAGGCGGCAGCCCGTAACTCCACAGCCAATATCGAGATCGTACCGAAGACAGATAAACCCGGCATAGAGATTTATATCAAGCCGGGCACCAAAAGAGAAAGTGTCCACATTCCGGTCATTATCAGCGAGACCGGTCTTACCGACCTTGTGTATAATGATTTCTATATCGGAGAGGACAGCGATGTCACGATCATCGCCGGCTGCGGAATCCACAACTGCGGCGGAGAGCTCAGCCAGCATGACGGCATCCACACTTTCTACGTCGGAAAGAACGCAAAGCTCCGCTATGTTGAAAAGCATTACGGCTCAGGTGATGAAGTCAGTAAGCGTGTCATGAATCCTACCACGATCGTGCACCTTGAAGAAGGTGCTGACATGCAGATGGAGACCACACAGATCGCCGGCATTGATGACACAGACCGACGCACCGAAGGCGATCTCAAAGAAGGCGCGACACTTGTTGTGAAAGAAAAAATCATGACAACAGGTGTACAGCGTGCCAAGACTTATTTCAATGTTGATCTGAACGGTGAGGGATGCTCCGCCAATATCGTGAGCAGAAGCGTTGCCAAGGAACACAGCTGGCAGCACTTTGACAGCAGGATCAACGGAAATGCTCCGTGTGCCGGTCATTCCGAATGTGATTCGATCATCATGGACCACGGCTGTGTGACAGCCAGCCCGCAGCTGACAGCCAACGATATCGATGCCAGTCTGATCCATGAGGCTGCGATCGGTAAGATTGCCGGCGAGCAGCTCATGAAACTCATGACTCTCGGTCTCACGGAAAAAGAGGCCGAGGAACAGATCGTCAACGGATTCCTGAAATAATTACGAATCAAAATGCTCCGCTGAATGTATGCAGCATCAAATACCGCATACGGTCGGCGGAGTTTCTTTCATCTTATCACATCCTATCGGGAAACTTGAACTTACTGTACGGACGAGGTGTATGTATGAACTGGGAAAGACTCTTTAATCGGACGATATTAAACAGAGGATATCATTATTATCGAAACGCCGGCGTCCTCGATCTTACTGAGACCGGTGACCGCTACGAGGCTCATGTACAAGGAAGCGGAAGTATGATCTATGCCGTCTCCGTTGACCTCACGGATCCTTATCTTCCCGTAATGAAATGCAGCTGTCCGTTCGCCCGGGGAGGACAGGTGTGCAAGCATATGGCTGCGGTCATGTATCGAATCGAAGCACAGTATCCCTGGGCGTTCGGAACAGGCTATCCGGAAAGTGACACAGAGGAAGAAGATTCTTCCGAAAAACTCATAAATCCTTTTCTGGACCAGGCAGAAAGCAGCAGTCTTCTGGAAGATATCCCCGGTCTTTCCGAAGATATCGGTACAGAGATCCCGGAAAATAAGAACTCTCTTCCCGCATACAGAGAATCCTATAACTATTATGACCTGAGCTCCATTACCGGCAGGTACCGCTTCTCATCCGCAGACTATAATACCGCTCGAGAGATGGTCCGGGAGGGATTTGTCACACTTGCCTCGGTAACTTTCGGCTATTCATCGGATCCCAGACAGACAGGGCTGATCGGAAAAGCTGAGGGTTATTATACCGTGCCTCATTCAGGTGCCAATTATTCGATCCGTATCCGTTTTTCAGACAAAGAGATACTTGAAAACAGCTGCTCGGTCCCGGGCTGTCCCGGAAACATGGCCAGTCCGGAATTCTGGCGCAGATCTGTCGGCAGATCGATCTTTCTCTGCACACACGAAATTGCACTTCTTCTTCTCCTGCAGGAATATCTGGACAGGAACCATCCGGGAGACGCGACCAGTGAAAATGCCTCGGAACTTCTGGACCGATATCGAAAGATGGGAACGTCAGCATTTGAAAACGGA
This sequence comes from uncultured Lachnospiraceae bacterium, assembly GCA_946535445.1. Classification (GTDB taxonomy): domain Bacteria; phylum Bacillota; class Clostridia; order Lachnospirales; family Lachnospiraceae; genus Chordicoccus. The sequence goes on along the minus strand of CAMNDN010000053.1, from coordinate 3,140 downwards.
TCGGAAGAATCTTCTGATCATCAGATTCCTCATGACGTAAAACTTATTCCGCGGCTGCGGCACGGTTATCGAAGTCTCTGTCTGGACTTCAAAGTCGGTCTTGACAGACAGTATGTCGTCAAAAATATCGGCAGCTTCATCCGCGCGGTCCGTGAAAAGGAACGGATGCCCGTCGGAAAAAATAACTATATCGATTTTGCGGCACACACGTTTGATGATCAGTCTGCAAAATACTATACAATGATCCTGAACGCCCGGATCGATGAGGCCGAACGCATCGGATCAACGGGAGATTCCTATTGGAAGCAGGACTCCGAAGGCGAGAGCATTTTCCCGCTCTTCGGCTCAAGACTGGATACACTCTTTGATATTGCTGATTCGACTGTTATTCCGTATATTCCTGATTACGGAAAGGAGAAAAATCCGTCGATCCGGTTTGCGGAGGAGCCTTACACTCTCCCTCTGACCATTCGCTCCAAGAATGACGTCAGCAATCGTTTTCAGGGCATAACGGTCAACGGAACAGCGCCAGCCCTCTTCCGGGGGGTACAATATACGTACGTCATAAAACACATTTCCGAGGGTATTTACCGTTTTTGCAGGATCAGCAACGAGAACGCGGAAGCCATATTTCCCATAGCGGATACTCTTAAGGGCGGAAGTATGACAGTAGGGAGGAAAAATCTCTCGACCTTTTATTATAAAGTTCTTCCGTCCATAGAAAAATATACCGACGTGACGGAGCACGACACAGAAACGATAGAAAAATACCTGCCTCCGAAGGCCGTCTTCCGATTCTATCTCGATGCGTCGGAGGATGAGATAACCTGTATGGTCACTGCAGGCTACGACAAAGAAACGATTATTCTGACACCGGAAAGGCATCAGATCGAAACGCCGGAGATGTACAGGGATACCGACACGGAAACGGCTCTGATCGGTTATATCCTGACGCTTTTTCCGGAATACAATTATGATCAGCGGCTCTTTTCCACAGAGCGTTCCGATGACGCCGTCTACTCGATCCTGGACGGAGGCGTGCGCAGGCTGATGGATTTCGGAGAAGTCCATACGACATCGCGTTTCGACAATCTTCACATCCGGCGCAAGTGGAATATGACCTTCGGCGTCGCAATTGACAGCGATATCATGACGCTTGAGATCCTGACGGAGGACTTCTCCCCCGAAGAGCTCTATGACATTCTGAAAAGCTATAAAAGAAGGAAAAAATTCCACCGCTTAAAAAACGGTGATTTTGTCGATCTTCGGAATGAAAATGTGGCAGCGCTGGAGTCTGTCATGGAATCTCTCCATCTGGACCCGAAGGAATTCGTAAAGGGGAAAATGCATATTCCCGTTTACCGGGCGCTTTATCTCGACAAGATGCTGGAGGAACACGAAGAAATCTCCGCCAACAGAGATGATCATTTCAGGAACCTGATCCGTAATTTCAAGACTTCACGGGATTCCGACTATCAGCTCCCGGCTTCTCTTAAAAAGATCATGCGCGGCTACCAGAAAAACGGATTCAAATGGCTCCTGACCGTCAGCCGCTCCGGCTTCGGAGGGATTCTCGCTGACGATATGGGACTCGGAAAAACGTTGCAGATGATCTCGGTCCTGCTCTATGAAAAAGAACATGAGGAAATCATTGTCGATGAGCGAAAGCAGCCGGCAGGCGTCGTTACTGCCCATATTTCAGATATGAAGGAAGACATTCCCGCCCATTTTTCTGATGTGGCAGAAGACAGTCCCGCTCATATCACAGATAACGCAGAAAACACTCCCGCTCATATCACAGATAACGCAGAAAACACTCCCGCATATATCACTGATACGGTGAAATTGTCGGAAGACAGTCATCCCATAGAAGAGGAGGATGTCGGGAACACCGGGAATGCCATACGTTCATCTTCCAGGACCTCTCTCGTTGTATGTCCGTCCTCTCTGATTTACAACTGGTTCGATGAGTTCACGAGATTCGCACCGGCCCTCAGGGTATGTCCTGTCGCCGGCAGCAAAGACATGAGAAAAGACATCCTTCACCGATATGAAGATTATGATGTCCTGATCACATCTTACGACCTGTTGAAGAGAGACATAGACATTTATGAGTCACTTACCTTTTACTATAATATCCTGGATGAGGCTCAATATATCAAAAATCCGGCATCTGCCGCCGCAAAATCCGTTAAGATCCTGCACAGCCGGCACAGATTTGCCCTTACCGGCACTCCGATCGAGAACAGGCTCTCAGAGCTCTGGAGTATCTTTGACTTCCTGATGCCGGGCTTTCTTTACCCTTATGATACCTTCCGCAGAGAGCTGGAGACCCCGATCACGAAGAACAGGGACGAAGCAGCATCGGAAAGACTGAGAAAAATGACCTCTCCGTTCATCCTTCGCAGACTCAAATCAGATGTTCTGAAGGATCTGCCCGAGAAGCTGGAGGAAACACGTTTTGCTCAGTTCGAAGAGTCACAGCGAAAGCTCTACGATGCTCATGTCGCGAGAATGAAGAAAATGCTGGAATCCAGCTCGGATGAGAATTTCAGCAGGAATAAGATAGAAATACTGGCTGAGCTTACGCGTCTGCGCCAGATATGCTGCGATCCCTCTCTCCTGGTCGAGAATTATGTGGGCGGGAGCGCAAAGCGGGAGGCTCTGATCACTCTGATCAATACAGCGATCGACGGAGGCCATCGGCTGCTCGTCTTTTCACAGTTCACGACCATGCTCTCTCTGATCGAAGCCGATCTTAAGGCCTGCGGCATTGAATATTATCTGATCACAGGACAGACCCCTAAGGAAGAAAGGCTGCGTCTTGTCAAGCGATTTAACAGCGGGGACGTACCGGTCTTCCTGATTTCCCTGAAAGCAGGCGGTACAGGTCTGAACCTTGTCGGTGCGGATGTAGTTGTCCATTATGATCCGTGGTGGAATCTTGCCGTTCAGAATCAGGCGACAGACAGGGCCCATCGAATCGGGCAGAAAAACGTCGTCAATGTGTATAAGCTGATCGCGCGCGGCACCATTGAGGAAAAGATCCAGCATATGCAGGAACAGAAAAAGGATCTCGCGGACGAGATCCTTCGCGGTGAGGGCGGTACGCTTCAGACCATGACGAGGGAGGACCTGAT
>CAMNDN010000052.1:0-12178 GCA_946535445.1 uncultured Lachnospiraceae bacterium | reverse complement strand
CTGGTCTCCGTCATAATTCCGAGCAAAGACCATATGGGGACCCTGAACAGAGCGATAGACTCGATCATGGGAAAGACATCCTACGGCAATTATGAGATCATCATCGTAGAGAACGGGAGCTCAGAGGAGCAGACATTCCTTTATTACGAGCGCATACAGCTTCGCTATCCGAATGTCCGCGTCATCACGTGGACAAAGCCTTTTAACTACTCGGCGATCAATAACTTCGGTGTCAGGGAGGCACGCGGAGAGTATCTTCTTTTCCTGAATAATGATGTCGAAGTGATTACGCCCGACTGGATGGGTGAGATGCTTTCCGTCTGTCAGAGGGAAGAATGCGGAGCCTGCGGCGCGAAACTTCTGTTCCCGGACAATACGATCCAGCATGTCGGTGTGGTCATCGGCATGGGAGGCGCAGCGGGACATATGTTCAGCGGAGCACCCGCAGATGAGGTCCACTATGAAGGCAGGTCCGATCTGACACAGAACGTAAGCGCCGCAACGGCTGCCTGTCTTATGGTAAAGAGATCCGTGTTCGAAAAAGTGGGCGGATTCGATGAGGAACTGCAGGTCGCCTTCAACGATGTAGACCTGTGCCTGAAGATCCGCGAGGCGGGATATCTGGTGGCAGTGAATGCGTCGGCACAGCTCTATCATTATGAATCGCTCACGCGAGGAAGCGATAAGGCCAGGGATGACAGGGAAAAACACGAACGTTTCCTCAAAGAGTCCGGTGTGATCAGAAGCCGCTGGAAGAACTATTTTAAGGAGGGTGATCCCTACTTCAACAGAAATCTTGATGCGACAAGAGGCGATTTCGCATTTGAAGGGGAGTATCCTGCCAGGGATAATCAGGAAGAGGAATAAAAAGTTTCAGATAATAATTATTTCTTCATTGGAGGAAAAACATGTCAGCTGACATATATGAGAACAGAGAACCGAACAATGATTATGACGGAACAGTTATCAGGATATACCGGATGACCGGGGATTCCTGCGAGGAAGAACCCGCGCTGGTCATTCCGGTGACGGCCGACGGAGATTTTGAGGTCGAACTGCCTCTTTTTGAGGCGGATGCCGCCAGAATCTGTCTGGGACAAATGCCTGCCTACGTCCGTGTAAAAAGCATTTCGACCGATCAGGGCGTTTTGACAGTGGACAGCATGGAAGGAAATTTCCGTAAGATCGAGGGAAATATCTGCGTATTTCCGGAAGCTGTGCCGGAGTTCACGGTCAGGAAATGGTTCCCCGGATCAAGAGTCTTTTACTGCCGTATGAACGTCCTCAGTCTCTCCGAAGACGTTGCTCCGCTGATCGCAAGAGAACTCGGATGGCGCGATGACGTCATTGCCCACCTGCGCAAGGTGGATCAGCACCGGCAGGAGCTTCTGATCGAGAGAAGTAATCTCCTGAACTCCATTGCGGATCTGAAGGTCATCCGTTCCTATCGGAAGATGAGACACCTCATGAAGAAGGAAGATCCGTTCCTCCGTATCCATCCGCGCCTTAAGAATGACGTTGACGGTATCTGCTATTACGTTGACGGTATTGCTTATCATCGGGAAGTGTGCATGGTCCGCGGCTGGGTATTCGACAGAGAATATGTCATTTCCGAGATAAAGATCGTGAACGCGAAGAGACAGCCGATCAACTGTAAAGTCATGCGTCAGGTCCGTCCGGACGTTGCCGGCCAGTTCGGCCTGGATCCGAAGGAGCGTTACGGCTTCTCTATCTCCGTGAATTATGAAGATATACATGACGATCCGCTTTTTATAGAGATCCATAATCTCAGAGGCTTTGTCCGCAAGAAGCTGAATTACGAGGCAGATGCCGAGAGGCAGAAGGAAGCGGAAGAGGAGAAGAAGGACGGCGACGTCGATTACAATGACTGGGCGATCGACCACAGACCGTCGAAAGAAGAACTGGATCTGCAGAAAAAGTACCAGTTCCGTCACACACCTAAAATTTCCGTGGTCATCCCTCTCTATAAGACCCCGGAGAGATATCTTACGGAACTGGTCGACAGTGTAAAAGCCCAGACCTATTCGAACTGGGAACTGATCCTTTCGGATGGCAGCGGTGAGAACTCACCGATCAGCGGGATCCTTTCGAAGCTGGAAGAGTCGGATGCGAGGATCAGGGTCGTGCGCAACAGAAAGCAGCTCCATATTTCGGAGAATACCAATGCCGCGCTGGAGGAAGTCTCCGGAGACTACATCGCCTTCTGTGATCACGACGATCTGCTGACGCCGGACGCTCTTTATGAAAATGTGCGGATCATTAACAAATATCCCGATACCGAGATGATCTATTCGGATGAGGATAAGATCCTGGATGACTGGATGCTGGCCGAGCCGCATTTTAAACCGGATTTCAACCTGGATCTTCTGCTTACGAATAATTATATCTGTCATCTGCTGGTGGTGAAAAAGGATCTTCTTGAAAAAACGGGAGGTCTGGACCCCGCTTATGACGGGGCTCAGGACTATGATTTTGTTCTTCGCTGCGTATCCTGCACAGATAAGATCAGGCACATCCCGAAAGTGCTCTATCACTGGAGAATATCGGCGACCTCCACGGCAGAGAATCCTGAATCCAAGGAATATGCATTCTATGCCGGTCAGAGGGCGATCGAAGCTTATTACAGGAGAGCTGACCTGCCGGCTACTGTTTCCAGAACGGAAGCGGCCGGCTGGTATAAGACAACTTACCACTGGGAAGAGGAGCCGCTGGTATCCATTATCATCCCGAATAAGGATCATAAGGATGATCTTAAGAGATGTATCGAATCCATCGAGGAGAAGAGTACATACAGGAACTATGAATATGTCATAGTGGAGAATAACAGTACCGATCCGGAGACATTCCTCTATTACGACGAACTGAAGCGGGAGCTGCCGAATCTCCGTGTCGAGACATACAAGGAAGCATTCAACTATTCCGCAATCAATAATTTCGGTGCCGCTTTCGCGGAAGGGGAATATCTGCTTCTTCTGAATAATGATACGGAAGTCATCAATCCGGATTTCATAAAGGAGATGCTCGGATACTGTCTGCGTCCCGATGTGGGAGCCTGCGGTGCGCGTCTTTACTATGAGGACGGTTCTATCCAGCATGCGGGTGTCGTCGTCGGTCTCGGAGGACTGGCAGGCCATGTATTTGCCAAAACGGAACATGACTATCACGGATATATGAACCGGATCTCGTCTGCCCAGGACATGTCTGCGGTAACGGCTGCCTGCATGATGGTGAGAAAGTCTGTATACGATCAGGTGGAAGGTTTTTATGAGGGGATGGCGGTCGCGTTCAATGATGTTGACCTGTGCATGAAGATCACGAAGGCAGGCTACCGTATCGTCTACAATCCGGCAGCGGAACTGTATCACTATGAGTCGAAATCACGCGGTAACGAAGATACCAAGGCCAAAGTGGCCAGATTCGAACAGGAAGTAGCCCTGTTCAGGCAGCGCTGGCCGGAAATTCTTCAAAACGGAGATCCGTATTATAACCCGAATTTTACACTGAAACGTTCGGGCTACGCGCTCCGGGAAAAAGACGAGGGAAATGGCAATGTCTGATATTCAGAAGAAATATGATGAACTGAAGGCTTCCTACGAGGCGTTGGAAGCCTCCTTCAAGGAGATGTCCGAAGAGCTGAACGAGCTGAAAGAGGAGAATGAAAAGCTCACCGACAGGTATGAAGCCTGCCGGAAGAGCGCGATCGACAAGGCCCATCTGTCCGCCAGGCTGGCCTCCAACAAGAGCATGCGCGCTTACCGCAAAATGATGGTGCGCGCCGGCAAGGGAGATCCTTTCGCCGCCCTTCGCCCTCAGCTCACGCAGGCCGAAGCCAGGATCCTCTCCAATATAGATTCCGTGACCTACAGAAAAGGAAATCTGGTCGTGAGAGGCTGGGCCTATGACCTGAACGGCGTCTTTCCGCCGATCACCATGAGAGACAGAAGTCTCATGCTTCCGATCGAAGAACAGCGCTACCCGAGACCGGATGTCAATGAGGAGCTGGAGCTTGCGGACGATACCTGTTCCGGATTCGTTGTGCGAACGGCTCTTGACGGAATAAAGCACGACCGGATCACGATCGAATTCGAGAATGAGCTGGGCTATGTCGCCCGGGAGATCAATATCATTCTGAACGACAAGGAGAGAGAGGCATATCTTAAGGAGAATGCCGAACCGACTTATGCCGTGGACAATGCGGGATATGATGACTGGTTCCATGATCAGAGGGTGACGGAGGCTGAGCTTGCCCGTCAGAGAAAAGATCATTTTCCGTACGAACCGAAGATCAGTATCGTTATTCCGCTCTATAATACCAATGAGCTGTTCCTTGAGCAGCTGATGGAGAGTCTTATCGGGCAGTCCTATCGGAATATCGAGATCTGCCTTGCGGACGGCAGTACGTCCGATGGACCGGGTGCGTTCATACAGAAGAAGTATGGCTCTGATCCGAGGGTCGTTTACCGCCGCCTTGAGGAAAACACAGGCATTTCCGGCAACACCAATGCTGCTATTGCCATGGCCACCGGCGATTTTATCATGCTTGCGGACCACGACGATACGCTTGAGAAGGATGCCTGCTATGAGATCGCACGGGCCCTCAACGAAGACCGTGAGATCGATGTCGTTTATACGGACGAGGATAAAATGCTCCTGACGGCTGACATCTATTACAGTCCGAACTTCAAACCGGATTACAGCCCGGACCTGCTCTGCAGCAACAACTATATCACGCACATCTTCTGCGTACGCAAGAGTATCGTCGATACGGTCGGCGGAGAGAGGGCTGAATTCGACGGGGCTCAGGATCATGATTTCATCTTCCGCTGCTGTGAGCAGGCAAGAAAAGTTCATCATATTCCGAAGTTCCTCTATCACTGGAGAGCCCATGCCTCTTCGACGGCCGGCAATCCCGAGAGCAAGATGTATGCCTACGAGAACGGCCGCAGGGCAGTCGAGGAGCATTACAGAAGGTGCGGTATCCCCGCGAAGGTAAAGCTGGCTGAGGATATCGGAAGTTTCCGCACGGAATATGAGATTCAGGGGAATCCTCTTGTCTCAATCATTATTCCGAACAAGGATCTGAAGAGCGTTCTTGAGAGAGCGGTCAATTCCATATTTGAAAAGTCTACCTACCGTAATTTTGAGATCGTTATATGTGAGAATAATTCCGTCGAGCCGGAGACATTTGCATATTACGAAGAACTCAAGGCGGCGCATGACAATGTGCGTGTGATCGTCTGGGATGATGTATTCAACTATTCTGCCATTAACAATTTCGCCGTGAAACACGCAAAAGGTGATTACCTGCTGTTCCTCAACAATGATGTGGAAGTCATCACGGACCGCTGGATCGAGGAGATGCTCGGCTACTGCCAGAGACCCGATGTGGGCGCGTGCGGGGCAAGACTCTACTATCCGAACAATAAGCTGCAGCACTGCGGCATTGTGGTCGGAATCGGCGGAATTGCGGGCCATATCTGCCATCTGGAAAAACGCTCCTCAGGCGGCTATTTCGGAAGGATCGTTAAGTCTCAGGATGTCAGTGCCGTCACAGCGGCCTGCATGATGATGCCGAGGAAGGTCTTTGAGGAAGTCGGCGGATTTGACGAGAGCTTCGCGGTAGCCTACAATGATGTTGATCTCTGTCTAAAAATCAGAGACAGGGGATACTTCATCGTTTACAACGCATGGTGTGAGCTTTATCATTATGAATCCCTGTCAAGGGGATCCGATGAGGAGGAAGAGAACCCCGAGAAGCATGCCCGTCAGATGGCGGAAGCCAGGAGACTTCGCGCAAGATGGCCGGAGATTTACGAGAAGGGAGATCCCTTCTTCAACGCCAATCTTGATTACTGCACTTCGGACTTCGTGCTGAAAGGAACGATGCCGCCGAACTATTCTACACTTCAGAAAGCCAGGGAGGAAGTTAGCGAAGATGATGAATGATGGTTTTATCATCAAAAATGACCGTTTTTCACTTACGGATGAGAATCTGTATTTTCTGCGCGGACATCTTGCTCCGCGCACGGAACTGACTGCTTTCCTGGACGGGAAGCCGTTCGACATAGATGTCAGAAAACTGACCGAAAATGTCGACGAACGGTTCGGAGGCAGCGAAACGATCGCCTCTTTCCGCATACCTGCGGATATCGCTTCTTACCGCAAACTCAAAGTATATGTCAATCAGGACAAGGGAAGACATCTCTGCTTTGAGATCTCAGGCAGAGAGCTCGCGGACAAGATGAACCCGATCAAGCTTTTTGTGGATGATTTTTCCGTGAACGTGAAGGACGGTTATCTGAGACTGCAGGGCTGGGCCGTATCGAAGGAGCCGGTCAGGATGGCTGTTCTGGATGCGGACCGGAATAAGATGGATGTCCGGGTCGAACGGTATCAGAGGCTGGATGTCCTGGATCTTTTCGAGGAATGCGAGGTCGACAGGAACAGCGGATTCCACATCGAGATCCGCCCGATTCCGAAGGAAAAAATCTACGTGGCTTTTAAAGCCGGAGAGAATCGGATGATGAAAGAGTATCCGACAGGATCGATCTCCGCCAGAGTCGACAAGAGCCAGAGACTCTTAAAGAAAGCGACAGAATACCTGAAATATCACGGTGTGCGTGCTCTCGGCGTAAAGGTCTACGACAAGCTTTTTAACCCGGCCATGAAGCCGGTCATTTATACGGACTGGATCAAAAAGCATCTTCCGAGTGACCGCGTGCTGGAAAAACAGAGGAAGACGGCATTTGCCCATGAACCCCTGATCAGTATTGTCGTTCCGCTCTATAAGACGCCGGAGGAATTCCTCGATGCGCTCGTGGACTCCGTGAGAGCGCAGTCTTACGGCAAATGGGAGCTCATCCTCTCAGACGGCAGCGGAGATAACTCCCCGCTCGACGGGATCCTCGACAGACTGGAGCAGTCTGACGTAAGGATCAGAGCGATCAGGAACAATCAGCAGCTTCATATAGCGGAGAATACCAATATGGCGCTTGCCGCGGTAAAAGGAGAGTTCGTGGCATTTGCCGATCACGATGACCTCCTTACGCCGAATGCTCTTTTCGAAGTTGTCTCGGCGATCAACAACAATCCGGAAGCAGAGCTTCTGTACAGTGATGAGGATAAGATCGGAATCGGCGAGAAGTATATGCAGCCGAATCTGAAACCGGATTACGATCCGGATTTCCTGACATCCGTAAATTACTTCTGTCATCTGCTCACCGTGAAGAAGAGTCTGATCGACCGTGTTGGACTCCTCGACCCGGCTTATGACGGGGCTCAGGATTACGACTTCGTCCTTCGCTGTACGGAGGCAACGAGCCATATTGTTCACATTCCGAAGATCCTCTATCACTGGAGATTTTTCGAGGGAAGCACGGCGGCCAACCCGGAGAGCAAGACATATGCTTTCGATGCGGGACAGCGCGCGATCAAGGCTCATTACGACCGGCTCGGATGGCCCTGTGAAGTCGTAAAAGGCGAATTCCCGGGTATTTACAGGACGATCTACCACTGGGAAGGCGATCCCCGCGTCACGATCCTGATCCCCAACAAGGACCACATCGAAGATCTTGAGAAGTGCCTTCGCAGCATTGACCACGGACGGATCTATCCGAATCTGGAGATCCTGATCGTGGAGAACAACAGCACCGAGCAGGAGACATTCGACTATTATAAAAAGCTGATTGAACGTGACAGCAGGGTGAAAGTGGTTTACTATGAAGGCAGCTTCAATTACTCCGCGATCAATAATTTCGGCGCGCGCTACGCGACGGGAGAATACATCTTCCTGTTGAATAATGACACGGAATTTATCAGCGAAGACGTCATCGGTGAGATGCTCGGCTTCTGCCGGCGCGAGGATGTCGGAGCGGTCGGGGCGAGACTCTACTACGAGGATAATACCATTCAGCATGCGGGCGTCATTGTCGGATGGGGCGGGATCGCAGGTCATGCCTTCGTCAACCAGAAGCGCGGTGAGACCGGCTATCAGCACAGGATCATCTGCCAGCAGGATATGAGCGCTGTGACGGCGGCATGCCTGATGGTCAAAAAAAGCGTATATGATGAGGTGGGCGGTCTGACAGAAGAACTTGCCGTGGCCTTCAACGATATTGACTTCTGCATGAAGATCCGTGAGGCCGGATATCTCATTGTTTATGATCCGTATGCGGAGCTGTACCACTATGAGTCAAAGTCAAGGGGACTTGATCAGGGCAATCCGGAAAAAGTACGAAGATTCCAGAATGAAATGGCGATCTTCCGCAAGAGATGGCCGGAAATTCTGCGCGACGGCGATCCGTACTATAACCCGAATCTGTCTATGGTCACACAGGATTTCTCACTGAAGCATAACTGACAGATAATGTATTTTAATCTCTGACGCAGAATTCTCGTGACGCGAGTCTATGATGAATGCGCAAAAAGAAACTTGTCTCTGACATGGGATACAAAGTAAGCGTCAGAGATTAAAAGCCTCCGGCGGATCGCAGCCGCGCATTAAGGAAGGTGCTTCGCACCATGCGCGGCGCGGCAAGAACGCCGAGGCGTTCTTGATAAGTTGCAGCAGCATTTTCGTCATGTAAAGAAAGGCTGCGTAAGAAATACCCGCAAGAAAGATGAGGTGTAAATATGAAAGCACTGGTAACAGGAGTAGCCGGACAGCTCGGCCACGATGTCATGAATGAACTTGCAAAGCGCGGAATCGAAGGAGTCGGAAGTGATCTGGCGCCGGAATACGCCGGTATGCAGGACGGGACAAGCGTCACGACCATGCCGTATCTTGCCATGGATATCACAGATCCGGAGAGTGTGCGCAGGACAATTATCGAATCCGGTGCGGACACCGTGATTCACTGCGCGGCCTGGACAGCTGTAGACAAGGCTGAGGAAATGCCGGAAGCCTGCCGCAGGGTCAATGCGTACGGTACCGAAAATATCGCGAAGGTCTGCGAGGAATTTGACCTCCCCATGATGTATTTCTCCACAGATTATGTCTTTAACGGCAACGGCACGCGCCCGTGGGAACCGGAAGACGCATATGAACCGCTCGATGTCTACGGGCAGACCAAGGCCGAGGGGGAAGTGGCGGTCCGCGAGCACGTAAAGAAATTCTTCATCCTTCGAATTGCCTGGGTATTCGGAACGAACGGAAAGAATTTCATTAAGACCATGCTCCGTCTGTCCGAGACGCATGACAGCCTTCGCGTCGTATGTGACCAGATCGGTACACCGACCTATACCTATGACCTGGCGAGACTGGTCGTCGATATGATTCAGACGGATAAATACGGGATTTATCATGTGACAAATGAAGGTGATTATATCTCATGGTATGATTTTACACTTGCTATCTTTGAGGAAGCCGGTGTGACGGGCGTTACGGTGACGCCGGTGACATCCGAGGAATACGGCGCTGCCGCAAAACGTCCCTATAACAGCAGGATGGACCGCTCGAAACTTGTACGTGAAGGTTTTGAGCCGCTGCCTGACTGGAGAGACGCTCTGAAGCGGTATGTAGCCATTCTGAAAGAGCAGAAATCATGATGAACCGGTAGACTCCATGCAACGGGCACCCTCTGTGCTCCGAATCAAAGTAGTGATATTATGAATGATACATTTCAGTTGAAACTGAATAAAATGACTCTGTTGCTCCTATCCCTCGTGACAGGAGCAACTTGCATGTTCGTATTCAGGGAATATATCTTCGGGAACCGAATTCTGGCATTCTATGATATCGGATCCGATACTGCGGAGCAGTATCTGTCTCTGTATGCCATGCTTATCAGGAAGCTTCAGACCGGCGATCTTACCCTCTGGGGAGCAAATAACGGTTTCGGTATTAACCTCAATATGCTGAATATGACGAATCCGGCGCTCATGATCGTTTACCTTCTGGGAGCGGTCATAGGAACGGAACGCATGCCCTATCTGATGGTCTGGATCTATATGGCGGAAATTCTCTGCGCCGGCATCTGCTGCTACCTTTATCTCTCCGTGTTCCGTCTTGATGAGAGAGCAAAGGCAATGGCTTCCTACATGTACTGTTTCTCGGGCTTTATTATGGTATGGGGACAGCATTATCAGTTTGCGATCGTCCCGTCCCTCCTGGTCCTTGAAATGCTTTTTGTGGAGAGATGTATCCGCTGCCCGCGCAAGTGGAAGAGTCTGACGATCATGACCGCGTTCCTGGTCTTCAACAGCATGTACATCGCGTATATGTGCCTGATATTCTGCGGTTTCTATGTGTGCGTGAGGGTCCTGATCCGTCACCTGAGATCATTCCCCTCATACTTTTTCAGAGTTTTCCACCTGGCATGGGTCATGGGTCTCGGCGTCGGGATCGGGTTCATTACGCTCCTGCCTGCTGTCGCTGCGATTCTCAGCGTATCATCCAGACTGGCCACGCAGGATTCTCTGTCTTACAGGCTCTTCGGAATACAATACCCGTCGGTTTATTACAGCACGCTGGTCTCCAGATTCTTTGGGACTACGTTCAAGGGAATTTCCGATTACAGAGGCCATTTTAATTATTATGAAGACCCCTGCCTGTTTTTCTCCATTCTGTTCGCGCTTCTCCTCGTGCAGTATGTCTTCCTGATTCCTTCGATCAGCGAACGGGTCGCAGGGATGGCCGCCGAAGCCGGGAAGAGATACCGGGTCAATAAGATAAAGCTTATCGTCATTCAGTATGTTCTTCTCGTATTTGTCGGGGCCTGTGTTTCATGGCCGGGTACCGGGACAATTTTCAACGGCTTCACGACCTTTTTCTCCAGATATATGTTCATCTGCATGCCGTACTTCGCCCTGATCGCGTCCTACACACTCACAGAGATCATAAGGAACAGAAAGGTCAATTATATTGCCCTTGCGATCGGTCTGGCCGTGACGGTACGATTCTGTCTGGTCTACTATATTGATCCGGGCATGCCGAATCCGAAATACGCCGCGCTGGCACATCTTATCTGCTGCGTCCTGATGGCGCTGGTACTCGTCCTGTTCTCTCTGGACAGTCTGGATTTTCTGAGAAGATATCTCATCATCGCGCTATGTGTATTTCTGGCGGCGGATGTCTCTGTGGATGCTTTCTCCAATTTCCACGGGCGCGACACGGTCCTTAAAGGCGGAAAATACTTTGAGGAACTGTATGATACGGATACGGCAAATGCACTGCGGTGGATCCGGGAAAATGATTCGCAGTGGTATCGTGTCGAGAAGACATACGGGGCGACCATGGCTACCGATTCCATGGTGCAGGACTATCACCCGATCAGCGCCTATAACTCGACACAGAATGCAAATATACAGAACTATATCAATATGTACTGGGATGACGTCCTGTATATGGATATCAACCATTATCTCTATGTTCTCGGCAGCGCCGATACCGATCAGTCCGGTCTGTGCGGCATCAAATACGTGCTCAGCAGGAACAGTGAAGCCGTACTTCCGGGGACAGAGCAGGTCTTTTCCAGCGGAGACGTCTACGTCTACCGGTTCACCGATGTGAACAATATCTGCTCCTACTATCCTTACAGTGAGGTCTCCAAAACATTCGGCAAGGCCAGTGACGGTTTTACCGACACGGTTACCGTCAACTTTGAGGAGAAAGATCCCAAAGCCAAACTGATTGTTCTTGATGGGGGAAAAGATGACAGGATCACGGCAAATGTCACTGTGATCCAGCAGGGCGTCCTCTTTTTCGCGATTCCGTTCGAGAACGGATGGTCAGTCTATGTGGACGGCGAAAAGAAAGCGATGAGGAAGGCAAATGAGGGATTTATCGGTGTCGACCTCGAAGCCGGAACACATGAGATAACACTGAAGTATCTCTGCCCGGGACTTGTCAAAGGCATGATCATAACGATATTCTCCATCATTCTCCTTATTCTGTTCTCCGTTCTTGAGAACATGAGGGACCGCAGTGTGGATGTACCGGATGACTGGACACGGACAACACCTGTGGAACTTATTATCGCGGGGGCCTATAACGGGATCCGTACCCGTATTGATCCGACCTATGTTCCTCATCCGCCTGCAGAGAGACAGAGGAGAGTCAGAGAGGACGGAAGTCTTCAGAGAGAATCTTCCCGCGAAAGACAGGGGAGAGTCAGAGAGGACGGAAGCCTTCAGAGAGAACATTCCCGTGAAAGACAGG
>CAMNDN010000051.1:0-12208 GCA_946535445.1 uncultured Lachnospiraceae bacterium | reverse complement strand
GAGTTACAAAGGAGAATCTGGAGAAGGAACACATCTGCTGCGCTATTTCAAACAACAAGGATGTGCAGGTCTCCTCAAAGAAGGCGTGGCTTGCCGACAGATTTGAGGAAGGACTTGTTTTTCTGAAGAGTGTGGAGCGGGGCAAGTGTTTTATCGAGTATATCCCGGCGGAGAACGCCTGGGTTCCGATCGATGCGGAAGGGTATATGTACATCGACTGCCTGTGGGTGTCCGGCTCTTTCAAGGGACACGGATATTCTTCCGATCTGCTGAATGCCTGCATCGAGGACAGCAGGGAAAAGGGACGGAAAGGCCTGTGTATTCTGGCCGCGGCGAAGAAGAAACCCTTCCTGGCGGATCCCAAGTTCCTCAAATACAAGGGATTTGCTGTTTGTGACGAGGCGGATAACGGGATACAGCTGTGGTATCTGTCTTTTGACAATGACGCAGACAAACCGCAGTTCAAGGAATGCGCGAAGCACCCGCATATAGATGAAAAAGGGTATGTTTTGTACTACACCAGCCAGTGCCCGTTTAATGCTAAATACGTGCCGATTCTGGATAAGACCGCGAAGGAGAACGATATACCGTTTAAGGCGATCCATATTGAGAGCAGGGAAGATGCGCAGAGTGCTCCGACACCGATCACGAATTACGCTCTGTTCCATGACGGAGAATATGTCACGAATGAGCAGATGAACGATAAAAAGTTCATGAAGCTGGTCAACGGTTGACTAAATGCTACAAAAATGTTAAATTTGTGTATCGTTGTAGTTAGGTTATCTTTACACGAAGCAGCGTGATGCTTCGCTGACCAGAATCTTATTTGGAGGCTAAATGCGCAAGACCGGAATTATAGGAATTATGCTGATAGGTTTTTTGACAGCAGTAAGACCTGTTAATGCTGCTGCGGCAGAGAATCTGCCAGCGGAGACCATTGTTGATATCGCTATTGATACAGAAGGGGAATCAGTTCCCGGCGAAAGCAAAGAAGAGACAGAATCCCCGGAAGTATCTGACGATCTGTCGGAGGAGCCTTCCTCCAATCCGGAAGAAAATATCGGTTCTGCTGCAGAATCCGTAACAGTTGCAGCCGATGATCATAATGAGGTTGATGCAGAGACTGACGGAGATACTCAGGCAGTAAATGATCCTGAGACCGAAAACATTTCTGAGAATACTAATGATGTCCAGACCGGGAACGATCCTGAGAACAATAGCGATGCTCAGACCGCAGACGGCGCTGAGAACGTTGATGTGTCCGAACCAATCGTAGATTCCTATACAGAAAGTGATCCCGTAACCGAAGGGACTCTTGCCGCACAAGCCGGTATGAACCTGACGGAAAAGACAGAGGACCGGATCCACTTTATTGCTCTTAACGGTAACAAGTATTCAAGTGATTCAATCCTCATCGAGAGCAACGGTTTATACGGACTGATCGATTCTTCAAATCCTTCCGAAGCGGTTGTGGAAAACCTTTATCCTTCCAATACGGATCCCGGCGCAAACGGACAGACAGTCGTTCAGTATTTGAAAGATATCATTAAGATCGACCATCTTAAATTTGTGCTGGGCACACACAGCCATAGCGATCATATCGGAGGAATGCCCGATATTGCAGCTTCAGGAATGGTAGACAGTAATACCGTTTATATTTATAAAGAATACGAATTAGAAGGCCAAAGAGAATGGCACAATGACTACTACCTCGACCTTGCAAAGGAGGCGATGAAAGCTCAGGGAGCCGTTCTTTTAAACCTTCTGAGCCCTGACGGAGATGCTATGCGGATGCTCGGCGCGGAAGAGGTGCATGACAGTACCGACAGCGTTGGGGATCATATCCGCTTTACGATGGGGGATTTCCTGATCAAGCTGTTTAATATCCACAATGAGTCCACTGAAAATGAAAATTTGAACAGTATCGTAACAACGGTGCAGAAGGACGACAAGCGCGCCGTTCTCATGGCGGATATTGAGATGAGTGAGCACCTTGAATCCCGCGTTACGAATGTGATCGTACACGATGACGGATTTAGCGGCGTCGACGTATTTAAAGTCGGTCATCATGGCGGCTGTTCCAGTACTAATCTAAGTACGATCAAGGCATTTAATCCGGAATACTCCGTTGTGACCACCCGCGATTCACAGCCTGAACCTTTCAACCATACTTTTTATAATTATTATATAGAACAGGCTGGAAACAGTATTTACAGAACATCGGAAAATCTTGCAGGTATCATTGCAGATTTCGGTGCAGGCAAGATCTCCATGCTCAAGGTTGCCGAAGACGGTACCGAGGAAGATGCTTTTGCCTGGAAAGCGACGATCACGGACGGCTGGCACGCATGGTATCCGACTGAAGACAACTTTATATATACAGGCATCAGATGGACCTATATTCAGTCAGGATCTGCCCTTAAAGGCTGGTTCACGGTTGATGGACGCAAGTATTATTCAGACAACGATGGTGTCACTCTGTACGGTCTGAGGAATATTGACGGTGCCACGTATGCTTTTGGAAAGAATGGAGCCATACTTACCGGATGGCAGATAATAAATGGCAAATGGCATTATTTTAAGGAAGACGGCAAAGCTTTAAACGGATGGCTGAAATACAACGGAAAGTGGTTTTATTTTAAGGGCAACAGCGATGGCGAAATGTGTGTCGGGTGGCTGACCTATAATGGCAAGAGGTATTATTTTACGAATAGCGGGATGATCACCGGCTGGAAGAAAATAGACAACAAATGGTACCTCTTTGGAAATGGCGGAGCTATGCTTACGGGCTGGCAGCGAGTCGGCAGCAGCTGGTATTATCTGGACGAAAGCGGAGTCATGCTCACCGGTATGCAGCAAGTCGGCAGTAAAACATACTTTTTCTCGTCAAGCGGAGCCATGGTCACCGGCTGGCAAAAAAAAGATAATAAATGGTACCTCTTTGGAAACGGCGGAGCTATGCTTACGGGCTGGCAGCGCATCGGAGGCAGCTGGTATTATCTGGACGAAAGCGGAGTTATGCTCACGGGATGGCAGAAGATTGCCGGCAAATGGTATTATTTCAACAGCAACGGCATCATGGCGGCAAACACATGGGTTGAAGTATATTATCTGACAGCGAGCGGCCAGATGGCAGTTAATCAGCAGATCGGTGACTATTATGTCGGCGCAGACGGAAAGAGGGTCACCCTCACAAATACAGCGCAATAGTCAATTGACATGACGAAATTGCGGTAAAATCTTAATATAGTGTTGTTTATAGAAAAACGGTGCCGGAACAGATAGTTCCGACACCGCTTTTTCAGGTTATCAGGCCTTATGCTTAACTATTGAATACTGGCGGTAGCGGTATAGCCTTTTATCCACTTTCCGTCAGCTCCGACATAATACTTGCCGATCCACTCATTTACAGCCATCTCTCCGTTTGACTTCAGGTAATAATTGCCTACCCATTTGTCTGAAGCCATTGCTCCATTACTTTCCAGATAGTACCATTTATTGCCATATTTATACCAGCCGGTCTGCATGACACCGCCGCCGCTAAAGAAGTAAACCTTGCCATTGTAAGGCTGTCTGCCTGTGAGCATGGCGCCGTCACTGCCGAGCAGATACCACTTGCCGCCGACTGTGATCCAACCGGTCTGCATAGCCCCCTTACTGTCAAGGAAGTACCACTTGCCATTAGAGGAAGTCCAACTGGTCTGCATGACGCCGCTGCCGCTAAAGAAATAAACCTTGCCCTTGTAAGGCTGCCAGCCTGTGAGCATGGCGCCGTCACTGCCGAGCAGATACCATTTGCCGCCGGCCGTGATCCAGCCGGTCTGCATAGCCCCCTTACTGTCAAGGAAGTACCACCTTCCATTAGAGGAAACCCAACCGGTCTGCATGACACCGCCGCTGCTAAAGAAATAAACCTTGTTGTTGTAAGGCTGCCAGCCGGTGAGCATTTCACCGTTGCTGCTGAACAGAAACCATTTCCCGCTGATCGTGATCCAGCCGGTCTGCATGACACCGCTGCTGCTCAGGAAATACCATTTATCGCCATATTTATACCAGCCGGTCTGCATGACACCGCCGTCATTAAAGAAATAAGTTCTGCCGCCGGAGACCTGTCTTCCCTTCAGCATGGCACCGTCACTGCCGAGCAGATACCATTTGCCGCCATCCTGGATCCAGCCGGTCTGCATGACGCCGCCTCTGCCCATGAAATACCAGTTACTGCCATATTTATACCAGCCGGTCTGCATGACGCCGTTGTCATTAAAGAAATATGTCTTGCCGCTGACTATCTGCCTGCCCGTAAGCATGGCACCGTCACTGCCGAGCAGATACCACTTGCCGCCAACATTGATCCAACCGGTCTGCATGACGCCGCTGCTGTTCATATAATACCATTTTCCGTCATCCTGGACCCAGCCGGTCTGCATGGCTCCGCCTTTACTGAGGAAATACCACTTGTCTTTTGAGTTGATCCAACCGGACATCGGGTTGTAATTATCATCAGTGAGATACCATTTGGCACCATCCTTGAACCAGCCCTTTAAAGGAGATCCGGACCTGAAATAAATCCATTTAAGACCGGTGCGGTTATAACTGTCCTCATTGGGATACCACGCTCTCCATCCGTCACTGATCACCGCTTTCCAGGCTACAGCTGTTGTTGATGCGTTCTTAGCAGCTCTCCGCATGGTGACTCCCTGATCTCCGAATTCGGCGATGACCGCGGGACCGTTTTCTGATGTCCGATATACTTTTCCGCCGGCTTTTTCGACAAAAACATTGAAAAGGGTGTAACTGTCGGGAGTTTTAGACAGGCTGTTAGTGGTAACAACGCAGTTCGCCGGCTTAAGAGCATTGATGGTATCATAAGAGTTGCTGGTGGAAAAACCATGGTGTCCGGCTTTATAGACATCTGCCCTGAAAGTTACATCATTGCGGATGATCGCATTCACCGTACGGGATTCCATGTACTCGTCCATTTCCATGTCACCCATCAGAATTGCGCCTGAGCTGCCCTTTTGCACAGTAGTTACGATACTGTTAAGGTTTTCATTTACAGTAGATGCTACATGCAGATTAAACAGCCTTATCAGGAAATCGCCAAACGAGAATTCAAGATGATCGCCCACATCTTCTTTCTTCGCGACATTTTTCTGCACAGCACCCAGGGCTTTCAAGGCGCTCTGGCTCGGAGCAAGGACGTTCAAAAGAGTGGCTCCCTTGGCACTCATTGCCTCTACCGCAAGATCGGCGTAATAGTCATTGTGAAAGTCCTCTTGTCCCGTAACGGCTGAATAGTCTTTGTAAATATAAACAGTTTTGTTGTTTACCAGTCCTGACTTCGCAATATCAGGCATTCCGCCAATATGATCGGAATGGCTGTGGGTAGCCAGAACAAATTCTAAGTGAGAGATATCCAAATCGGTCAGATACCTGACAACGGTCTCACCGTTTGCCGCTGCGTCTAAATACCCTCGTGTAAAGGCAAGATTCGGGTCGTCGGATGCGGTAGAAGGATTCGATGAATCGATCAGACCGTACTTGCCATTACTCTCTATAAGGATTGCATCGCTGGCGCTATATACTCCGTTAAGAGTGATAAAGTGAATTCTATCTAAAGTCTTTTCTCCGGCTATACTCGCGGCAGCCTTTGACGAGACAGAAAATACTGCATTTTCCGCGGCCGCGGTGATGGAAGCCGGCTCATCTGAAACAGGAACCGGCTCTGAAGAGACCGCTTCGCCGACGACCTCTGCAGCGGATGCATCCGATATAGGAGTATCTTCACTCAGTGCAGAGTTGTCTATCTGATCTGCATTTTCGATAGAAGCTGCGTCATCCTTGAGTTCTGCATTTTCGACAGAAGCTGTTTCGTCCGTAAGCTCTGTGTTTACAACAGGAGCCGCGTCATTTTTCTGCTCGACATCTCCGACTGGCGCTGTGTCATCTTTCTGCCCTGGATCATCGACGAGCGCCGGGGCTGCAGCAGAATCTGCAGTAAGCTCAGTCCCGTCTTCCTGAACCTGAACTTCCGACGCTGATTCCTGCGTCCCGGCATCTGCCGCCGTTTCTGAAACGATTCCTGATGAGGCAGTTTCTTCCACAGTACTGTCGTAATTCGACGTTTCCTCCGATTCAAGTGTCGCTTCAGTAACAAGAGGCGCCGGTACTTCCACAGCAGCCCGGACGGGTATTGCGGTTGCCAATGAACATATTAATAATATTCCTAATAAGCAGGGTTTTTTCATAAAATAGTCTCCGTAATTTGGGTGTACTGTGGCTGTCTAGTTTACCACAAAATGAAGAAAAAGGCTAGCAGTAAACTCTCCGACATCGTCAACAGTGTTACTCGCATAATCCTGTAACAAAGCAAAAGGATACGTTATAATAGAATAAGAGGGTGTGTTCCTCAGGAGTGCAAGGAGAAGATGTGAATTAACAAGGAGGATTCAAGATGGAGAACAGAGTCATCACGATCAGCCGTGAATACGGCAGCGGCGGACGCATGGTAGGGAGAAAGCTTGCTGAGAAACTGGGAATCCATTGTTATGACGCGGATCTGATCCAGCGGATCGTTGACAAGAGCGGATATTCCGCTGATTACGTCAAGGAAGAAGGAGAATCCGCGGCAGGAGGCGTCTTTTCCACGTTTCTGGCGGACCGGACAAGGGGGCTGACGACCCAGGATAATCTCTGGAATGTCCAGTGCCAGGTCATCGCGGAACT
This sequence comes from uncultured Lachnospiraceae bacterium, assembly GCA_946535445.1. Classification (GTDB taxonomy): domain Bacteria; phylum Bacillota; class Clostridia; order Lachnospirales; family Lachnospiraceae; genus Chordicoccus. Next base: position 5,482 of record CAMNDN010000051.1, on the reverse strand, counting down.
GGCAGACAAGGAATCCTGCGTGATCGTCGGACGCTGCGCGGACTACATCCTGAGGGCAAGGGCTGACTGCCTTACCGTTTTCATTCACGCGGACAAGGAAATACGCGATGAGAGAATTGCCAAAGAGTACGGTGTGCCCGAAGATTCTGTGGTGAGGCGCCGCAAAGAAAAGGATAAGCGCAGGGCGGCTTACTATCAGTTCTACACGGATATGAAGTGGGGTGATGCAAGAAATTATCATATCTGCCTGGACAGCGGGGAACTGGGGATCGATAAGTGCGTCGATATTTTGGCACAGTTGTATTGATCTGCCCGTGGTCAGCGAAGGCGTGAGACCAGGCGCCTTGCCGCATAATTAAATATTCAGTAATCAGCAAGTCTCTCCCGGTAACGGGAGAGACTTTTTTGGCGGATCAGCCGGGCGCGCTGCAGCGGCAAATGCAATCCATAGATAAAATCCTTTAAACTCGTTTGAGAATACGGTATGGTATTACTAAAGCAAAACAAACGATATATTGGAGAAAACATGACGGTACAAAAGAAAATAATGATTAGCAATATCGTGGCGACCATGATAACCGCCCTGATAATCCTTGCGCTCTGTATAGCATATGTACACTTTCACAGCGAGACGCTTCCGGATGAGGCCCACGGGTCGCCGAGGGTTATCAGCAGACTGACAAAGTTTATGAACATCCTTTATACCTATGAGTCGGAGATCTCCGACATGAACTGGGAGACTATCCTGTCTGAGGATGAGGCGGAGGTCCTGCTGCAGCCGGAAATGGAGAGAATAGAGGAACTGCAGAATCTCGGATATCATATTCAGGTAGAGTCTCCTGACAGAGTCTCTTTTTCGAATATGGACCCGTCGGATCGGGCAATGATGGTGAAGCTCGGGGATGTTCCGGAGAAAGCGTGCCATATGACTCATAATAGTATTGTTGTGCGGGACAGGATCCTCTTTGACCAAAAAGAATGGTATGTGACAGCTGTTTACAATGAAGACCGGGTGGACCAGGGGGTTCAGAGCTCTGTGACGCCGATGTACATGGTGCCTCGGGGTATAGGCATCAGTTTTTTCCTGATCACACTGGTCTGCGTCGCGGCGGTGTCGAATATTTACTCCCGGCAGATCTCAAAAATGGTCCTTGGAAGGCTGGAAAGACTGAAAACAAGCGCCGCTATGGTGGCGGAAGGCAACCTGGACTATACCATTTCATACAACGAGCGGGATGAATATGGAGAGGTATTCGAAGAATTTGACCGCATGCGCAGGCAGCTTAAGGAAGCGCGGGCCAGGCAGGAACAGTATGAGCATCAGCGGCGGGTAATATTGCGCGGGATCACGCATGATCTGCGCTCCCCGCTTACATCCATAAAGGGATACGCGATGGGCATCAAGGACGGGATCGCGAATACACAGGAAAAGAAAACCAGGTATTGCGACGCTATTTTGACCCGGGCGGATGATCTGGAAAGACTGACCGGAAGTCTGTCGATCCTTGTTAAAATGGATACCGGAGGCAGATTTCTGCATCTTGAAACAGTTAATCTGGATGAATATATTAAACAATTTCTCACAGAGAAGGAGGCCTGGCTCGCGGACAGGAAGGTGGCTGTCAGTTATAAGACGCAGGCACCGGAAGCGGAGGCATCTCTGGATATCCGGGAAATGCAGAGAGTTTTCATGAACCTTCTGGAAAACACCGTGCGATACCGGACGGCGGAAAGCTCGAAAGCAGAGATTGAGGTCCGTCAAAATACTGAAAGTGTGGAGATCAAATTCACAGACGACGGACCCGGGGTCAGCCGCAGACACCTTGAGCACCTCTTCGATCCATTCTACAGAGCGGATAAGTCGAGAACGACGCCGGAGAGGGGCAGCGGAGTCGGGCTTGCTATTGTGGAGGGGATCATAGAAGGGCAGGGAGGACACGTAAGAGCGTCGTCTGAAAATGGACTGTGCATCACGATGACACTGCCGGCAGTAAAGGGGGAGAATAAGGATGCAGAAGATACTGATCGTTGAAGATGACCTTCTGGCCGCAGAACTGGAAAGGGATTATCTGGAGGATTCCGGTTACGAGGTGGAACTGTGCAGTAATGGAGAAGAAGGGTATAGAAAAGCGATGAGCGGGAGATATAACCTGCTTCTGCTCGACATCATGCTTCCCGGAATGAGCGGGTTTGAGATCTGTCGGAGAATCCGGAGAATACAGCATATACCTATTATCATGGTGACGGCCAAGACAGAGGATGTGGATATGATCCGGGGGCTCGGTCTTGGCGCGGACGACTATATTATGAAACCTTTTAATCCCGCTGAGCTGGTTGCCCGAGTCAAAGCGCATATCCGCATCCATGAGCTCCTGTTAGAGGAATCCGGCGCGGAGGAGCAGGAGATCCGGCACAGGGACCTTGTGATTTTTGTACCATCCCGCAGAGTCACCGTGCGGGGAGAAGAGGTGAGTCTCAAGAACCGGGAATTCGAGCTTTTGTATTTCCTTGCTGCCCACCAGGGGAAGGTGTTTTCCAAGGATACTCTGCTGCAGCGTATTTGGGGGCAGGAACCGTCGGGAGACACCGCTACGGTCATGGTCCATATAGGAAGGATCCGGGAGAAGATCGAGGAAAACCCCCAGAAGCCGGAATATGTACTTACCGTCTGGGGAGCCGGTTACAAATTTGTCGACAAATCGTAAGCGAAGCAAAATGTTGCAAGACTATTAGTAAAGAGGTTATTTTCAACAGGGAGAAAGATGATTATGAAAAAAGGCAGAGGGATCTCACTGCTTTCATCAGCAGTCGGTTTGCTGCTTGCTGCCGGGGTCATGACATTGTTTTCTGCATGCGGACCCAAAGCTGACGGAACGTTGATGAATTGTCATAATGCACAGATCAGTGCCGCGCTGTGCGGGATATGTCTGGCCGTTCTTTTTGCGATCGCGGCCTTTGCAAAAAACAAGGCGGTCGTGCTGGTCTGCGACGCAGCTGCGCTGGCGCTTTCTGTCGTCACATTTATGATTCCGGGCGTACTTGTGCATATATGTCTTCTGAGCAATATGCACTGTCAAGTCAGGCTTAAGCCTTTTACAAGAGGTTCGGCGATCCTCATAGCGGTATTTGCCCTGGCGGATATTCTCAGGATCATTAAGGAGAAGAGAGAGAGCAGATCCTGACTATTTTTTGCTGTCCCTTTGCAGCAGAAGGATGTCTTCTTTCCTATATTTTCGCATGTAATTGACCACATATCCGCTGAAGAGCATTCTGGCGCGGAAGTCCGGGTCCTCGAGATCGCGGTCTATGATCTCCTCGATCTTTTTGATCTTGTACAGCAGTGTGTTTCTGTGCATGAACAGAGCTTCCGCAGCTTTGGTCGTGTTCCGCTCATACCTTAGGAAAGTCAGCAGAATATCCGCCATGTTCGTATTATATTTCTGGTCGTACATGATGAGCGCGATCATCTCGTTGTTGCACAAATGGGCGAGATTCCGGCTGCTGAGGTGCTTGATCTCCGAGTCGGCTGCCAGTTCAACGATCTGGTACATCGCGAAATCTTCATAATAATAAATCCTTCTCTTTGGATCGAGCCGGCTGCCGATCCGAAGAGCGCCGTGAACCTGATGATACATCGGGGGCAGGGACATGATAAACTCCGACGCATTTCCCATGCAGGAAAAGCCGTTGTACTGCTCCAGGAGATTCATGAGGTATTTCTCATTGAATTTGACGCGGCTCTTGCGCTGCCTCTTCTGGATGATGAGAAGGATATCTCCGTTATAAGTAGTGATATTGCTGTAAGGGAAAATATACTGCAGCTGCGAGATCACGTAATTCCAGGGAATCGAGCTGCGGCTGCCTGTCTGGTCGAAGGAGACGATCATGAGGTGAAAATAGCGGTGGGCGATGAGCTTCACCTGTTTCATGCGCTGATCCAGTTCATTTTGGTTAACGATCCTACCCTCCATGATGTCGGCCACGAGACTTCCCAGTTCCGCGTTGCTGGCGTAATCCACACTCTGCTTGCTGAAACCTCGGAGTCGGCGTTCCCGCGGATGTAGCCAAGGTCATCGCGGAAGAGGGCCTGATCGAGTATGTGACAATGAGCACGGAGAGCGGCATGGTCGGAGGAGTTCCTTCGGCGCTGCCCAATTTCGGAAGCGCCTATAACCCGGAGAGCATCATTACACCCCATGAGATGTTCGACCTGATCGACGGAGGCGGACTTGACGCCACCTGCCTGGGAATCGGTGAGATCGATGAGGACGGAAACAATAACGTGAGCCGGATGGGGAAACGCAGGATCGGCCCCGGCGGCTTTATCGACATCACGTCCAAGACGCCCAAGGTTATTTTTGCCGGCACACTGACCGGCAAAGCCGAGGTTCGTACGGGCGACGGAAAGATGACGGTAGTGAAGGAAGGTACTTTCCACAAGTTTGTAAAGAAGGTGGGACAGATCACCTTTGCCGGACAGTATGCTCCCGAGTCCCAGGAAGTCCTGTATGTGACGGAGCGAGCCGTGTTCAAGCTGATCGACCACAAAGTGACCTTGATCGAGATCGCACCCGGGATTGACCTGCAGACAGAAGTTTTGGACCAGATGGACTTTGTTCCCGCCATAGCACCGGATCTCAAAATCATGGATGAGGGGATTTTCCGCGAGAAGTGGGGCGAGCTCGGAAAATATATGTAAGAAGGCGAGGGGCGGATTTACTTGTCTGCCGTTGTGCACCCGAAAGTGAGATAGAGAATAGTTTTGGCAGAGCATGTGTTTTGCCAAAACTATTTTTTATTCTGCTTTAACGTGCTAAAATGTCGGGCAGGAATACTATGATTAATTAATCAATTTAAATGGCTTTGGCGCCTTTGAAAAAGGAGAGATTTTTATGTTTCGAAAAATGCTTCGTTTTAAACAACAGATCCCCGAGGCGGAATGTATTGAGATCCTCAAAGAAGAGCCGCGCGGTGTGCTGTCAGTGCTCGGAGACGACGATTATCCCTATGGTATGCCGATCAATCACTTTTATTGTGAAGAGGACGGAAAGCTCTATTTTCACACCGGGATGAAGGGACACAGGACCGACGCGATCAGGCGCCACGACAAGGTGTCTTTCTGCGTCTATGACAGCGGATACCGACGGGAAGGCGAGTGGGCGCTGAATATCCGCAGCGTGATCGTGTTCGGGCGCGTCGAGATTATAGAGGACCGGGACAAAATATACGAGATCGCAAGGAAACTCAGCCATAAATTTCCATGCGACGAGGAGTATATAGAAAGGGAGATCCGCAGTGCGGGTCCCAGAACTTTTATGTTCGCTCTGGTGCCGGAGCATATGACCGGGAAACTGGTGAATGAAGCCTGAGCAGGGTTTTTTGTACTTTTCGTAATGATGTCCGGAAGTATCCGTGTTTTTAAACAGAGGCGCACTTTGTTTTACGGTTTTCTGCGTGTATAATAGCAGAGTGACCCCCGGGC
>CAMNDN010000050.1:0-12576 GCA_946535445.1 uncultured Lachnospiraceae bacterium | reverse complement strand
GTACCGGCCGCTCGACGACGCCCTGCTTAAGCAATTATTTCGATTCCGGCTTTGACTTTAAGTGACAAGTGGGAAGTTTTAGCAAGATTATATGTATCTGCCTCAATACCATGCCATTTTACCTTATCGGATTATGTTCTGCAAGGATATTGTGCTGACGGTCCATCTCGTATATAGTACATTTTACCTGACGAAATCGAGTTTGTCGATGTGCCTGTTATGTGCTGTTCATAAAAGAAACATTACATCCTTTGACAGATGAGTCAATTACGGGTATTATCATAATGCGGATATCTCCGTGTGAGATCTGCACATATAAAAAATGATTACAGAGAAGATCGCAGGCTTCGCATTGCGGCTCTAAGGAGGTTAAAGAATGAAAAAAGCGTTGATCACGGGAATCACCGGTCAGGATGGATCTTATCTTGCAGAATTCCTTCTCGAAAAAGGATATGAAGTGCACGGAATCACGCGCAGAGCTTCCATATCGAATACAGCCAGGATCGATCATCTGATTGAGAAGAAGGCTATTACGCTTCATGATGGGGATCTCTCGGATTCATCTTCTCTGATCCGTATTATTTCTCTGGTGCAGCCTGATGAAATCTATAACCTTGCCGCACAGTCCCATGTGCAGGTATCCTTTGATGTACCGGAATATTCCGGAGATGTTGATGCGATCGGCGTACTTCGCATCCTTGAAGCCGTACGTATCCTTGGTCTGACCAAAAAGACAAGAGTTTATCAGGCGTCCACATCGGAACTGTTCGGAAAAGTGGAGGAAGTACCGCAGAGGGAAACGACTCCGTTCCATCCGTACAGTCCTTATGCCGTCGCAAAACAGTACGGTTTCTGGATCGTCAAGGAATACCGTGAAGCTTACGGAATGTTCGCGGTAAACGGAATTCTGTTCAATCATGAATCCGAGCGCCGAGGCGAGAATTTCGTCACAAGGAAAATCACCCTGGCTGCAGGAAGGATCGCTGAAGGAATCCAGGATCATCTTGAACTCGGAAACATGGATTCACTTCGCGACTGGGGATATGCCAAAGACTATGTCGAGTGCATGTGGCTCATCCTTCAGCAGGAAACACCGGATGACTTTGTCATTGCGACCGGTGAACAGCACACTGTCCGTGACTTTACTGAGAAGGCATTTGCAGCCAACGGGATGACGATCCGCTGGGAAGGGACCGGCGTTGATGAAAAGGGATACGACGCAGAGACCGGAAAGCTTCTTGTCTCCGTCAATCCGCAGTGGTTCCGCCCGACGGATGTAGATAATCTCTGGGGAGATCCGACCAAAGCCAGGACGGTACTCGGATGGAATCCACAGAAGACCAGCTATGCTGAATTGGTCAGGATCATGGCGGAACATGACCGCGAACTTGCGAAGAGGGAACGTGCATTAAAAGAGGCCGGTATCTGAAAAGGGACAGTTACGTGAAGGGATAAAGACAGAAAAAAGATGCTCCTCACCTTGCGCATAACGGCAGGAACACCGAGGTATTCTTGATTTGAAAGGACAGATATAATGGAGAAAAATTCCAAAATATATGTAGCCGGACACCGGGGAATGGTCGGTTCGGCTATCGTACGTGAACTGAAGAGACAGGGATATAACAATATTATCACACGCACACACGCGGAGCTGGATCTCACGCGTCAGGCTGACGTTGAGAAATTTTTCGCCGAAGAGAAGCCGGAATACGTATTTCTTGCGGCGGCCAAGGTCGGCGGAATTGTTGCAAATGCGGAAGCCCTCGCCGATTTCATGTACATTAACATGATCATGGAGATGAATGTTATCCACAGTGCCTGGGAAAATGGCTGCAAAAAGCTGGAATTCCTCGGAAGCTCCTGCATTTATCCCCGTATGGCTCCGCAGCCGATGAAGGAGAGCTGCCTTCTCACAAGTGAGCTGGAGAAGACCAATGAAGCCTATGCGCTTGCCAAGATTTCGGGTCTTAAGTACTGTGAATATCTGAATAAACAATACGGCATGGATTATATTTCCGTCATGCCCACGAATCTTTACGGGCCGAACGATAATTATCACCCGACACACAGCCATGTGCTTCCGGCGCTGATCCGCCGTTTCCATGAAGCCAAAGAGAAGAATCTGCCTTATGTCACCTGCTGGGGGGATGGAAGCCCGCTGCGCGAGTTCCTGTATGTTGATGATCTTGCCAACCTGTGTGTATTCCTCATGAATAACTACAGCGGAGATGAGACGGTCAACGCCGGTACGGGTAAGGAACTCAGCATCAGGGAACTCACCGAACTGGTCGCGAAAGTCATCGGCTACAAGGGAGAGATCAGATGGGATACGAGCAAGCCGAACGGAACGCCCAGAAAGCTCCTCGATGTCAGCAAGGCGGAAGGCCTCGGATGGAGATATATGACGGAACTGGAGGATGGAATCAGACTTTCTTATGAGGACTTCCTGAATAATCCGATGAGAGCGGAGCGCTGATCCGCGTTCTGCCGCAAGGAGGATATACATGAATATAGTACTGCTTTCAGGCGGATCGGGGAAAAGACTCTGGCCGCTTTCGAATGACATTCGCTCGAAACAGTTCATCAAAATTTTCAAGACAGAGAACGGCGAGTACGAATCCATGGTGCAGAAAGTATACCGCCAGATCCGCAAGGCGGATCCGGATGCCCGGGTGACGATCGCTACCTCCAAGACTCAGGTATCGGCGATCCACAATCAGCTGGGTGAGAAAGTCGGTATTTCTGTCGAGCCCTGCAGGAGGGACACTTTCCCGGCCATCGCGCTGGCGACAGCGTATCTGCATGACGTGCAGGGCATATCGGAGGAGGAATCAGTCGTTGTATGTCCTGTCGATCCGTATGTAAATGACGATTATTTTATGGCGCTGAGAATGCTCGGCGAACAGTCCGATAAGGGAGAAGCCAATCTTGTCCTTATGGGCATCGAACCTACTTATCCCAGCGAGAAGTACGGATATATTATTCCGGAAAGCATGGAGGATGTCAGTTCGGTGAGGACTTTCAAGGAAAAGCCGGATTTTTTAACTGCCGAAAAATATATCGGTCAGGGAGCGTTGTGGAACGGAGGCGTATTTGCATATAAACTCAGATATGTCCTGGACCGTGCTCATGAGCTCATTGATTTCACCGATTACGCGGATCTCTATGATAAATATGAATCGTTGACAAAAATCAGCTTTGACTATGCAGTCGTGGAGAAGGAAGATAAGATCCAGGTCATGCGCTTTAAGGGCGAGTGGAAGGATCTGGGAACATGGAATACACTTACCGAAGCCATGACGGAGAACGCGGTCGGTGATGTCATCATGGCACCTACCTGTGAGAATGTTCATGTTATAAATGAGCTGAACCTTCCGATCCTTGCCATGGGGCTTTCGGATGTTGTCATTTCTGCCAGCCCCGAGGGAATCCTTGTATCCGATAAGCATCAGTCCAGTTATATCAAACCGTACGTCGACGGAATCGATCAGCAGGTCATGTTCGCGGAGAAGTCCTGGGGAAGCTTCCGGGTACTGGATGTTGAAGCGGAGAGCCTGACGATCAAGGTGACTTTGAATCCGGGGCATAAAATGAACTACCATAGTCATGAACACCGTGACGAGGTCTGGGTAGTCATTTCCGGAGAGGGGACTACAGTCGTAGACGGAATGGAACAGCAGGTAGCCACCGGAGACGTTATCACCATGCAGGCGGGCTGCCGTCATACGATCATTGCCCGGACAGAGCTGAAGCTGATCGAAGTTCAGCTGGGCAGGGAGATAAGCGTGCATGATAAGAAAAAATACTCACTCGAGTGACTGCCTGACAGGAAACATTCCCTTTTTTCTGAAACCGGAAGGGAAGGACTATCTCTGGGGCGGGAGCAGGCTGAATGATGATTTTTCAAAGGATATCGCGCTGGAGCCTCTCGCTGAGACCTGGGAGTGCTCAACGCATCCCGATGGACCGAGCAGGGTGGCGGGCGGACCGTTCGACAAATGTCTGCTCCGGGATGTACTGCAGATGCATCCGGAATTTCTGGGGACACATCCTTCCGGGAACGGCGACCTGCCGATTCTGATAAAGTTCATTGATGCAAATAAGGATCTTTCGGTCCAGGTGCATCCCGATGACGCATATGCGGCGGAACATGAGAACGGTCAGAACGGGAAGGTCGAAATGTGGTATGTTCTTGATGCGGCAAAAGATGCTTCTCTGGTATACGGCCTTCGTCATTCCATGACACCCGATGCCGTGAAGGACAGTATCGATAACGGTACTCTCGAGAGTCATCTTCAGAAAATACATGTCCGCAAGGATGACGTGTTCTATGTCGAGTCCGGAACGATCCATGCGATCGGGGCCGGAACGCTCGTCGCTGAGATTCAGGAAAATTCCAATCTTACATACAGACTGTATGATTATGACCGTGTCGGACGTGACGGGAGAAAGCGGGAACTTCACATTGAAAAAGCTCTGGAGGTGGCCAGTCTTGAAGCCTGCAGGGAACCGAGACAGCCCATGAGGGTCCTGCAATACCGGAGAGGGTGCGCTACAGAGCTGCTCGGCAGGTGCCGATATTTTGAAGTGCACAGAATGCTGATCAACACGGAGCGATGCCGGGAGATGGTCCCATATCGATCGGACAGCAGCTCATTTCGTGTGCTTCTCTGTGTGGACGGATGCGGATGTATTTCATATTCCAACTCATATGAAGATTCTTATAGAAGTCACGGTGGGTCTGCGGGATATGAGCCCAGAGATGAAGTGACGCGATTTTATAAGGGGGACTGCATCTTTGTCCCCGCGGATTCCGTGGAGATCAGGATACACGGACAGGCACAGTTCCTGGATGTGAGGGCCTGAGCGAAACTTGAATTTAAGGAGCAGGTATTCTATGGATGAAAAGCATGTTTACGGGAATGGACAGAAAGCATTAAACATAATTCTTTCTGCTTTTTTCCTGGCAGCAGTCATAGTTATTTTCGGATCACAGATATTTCTCGTTGTGACCCTTCGCATGCCGAAAACATTTCGGGAAATGACGATGATCAAGTATGCCCTGGATTTTTCAAGAGGTATCAATCCGTACGCTTCCGAGCTGCTGAATGATGATCTTCCGTTTAATTCGGGGTGTTACGGCTTCCTTCAAGCTATCCTGACAGCAGGTATTCTGAAGTTCGTGTCTTTAAAAAATGCTTTACTTGCTACTGAACTGCTCAGCCTGGGACTTGATATGTTGTCCGCTCTCTTTCTTTATCTGACACTCCGGGGCAGGCAGTGTGAGAGATGGATCGCTCTTTTTGCAGCGACGGTCATCTCTCTTGTCCTGTATCAGAGCGGTGCAGCTTATCCTCATTCGATCGGCATGCTGCTTCTGTTCTTTACGATCTGGCTCGTCGGAAAAGATACCCGGAAGGAGAAGTATCATCCCTTCGCATACGCGGTCCTTGCGATCCTCTCGTTCTATGCGAAGCAGTATTTTCTGATCATAGCTCCCTGCCTCTTCATATACCTTCTGATCCGTTCGCCCAAGGATGCCCTGAAACTCACGATCTATGGGATCGTGATCGGATTCGGGTCGCTTACCGCGGTCTACTTTGTGTTCCCGCTTTACCTGCCGCTGACGCTGGTAAGGGCCAATATCGACTCCAATATGAGCGGGTTTACATATGTTCTGAAACAGATTTATCATGTATATGTCAGGAGATATCCGGAAGTTACGATCCTTGCATCTGTCGGGATACTGTTATGGATCGGGCGTATGTTCAATTCTGTAAAGAGACAGGAAGGAGGAGTGTCCGGGAAAGCGCTGGCTTTCCTGCAGTCGATCTCATATGAAGGGATATGTCTTGCCGTTTCAATCATTCCTGTCATGATGATCTCCAGAAATCACGGTCAGTACTGTGAATATTTTGAACAGCTTACGATCCCCTATGCGTGTGTGATCGGATGTCTGGCCATGCAGCGAATCTGGACATTCGACCGGTCCAAAGGGGTCAGGGCCATGGCCTCGGTCATTTTACTCTGTCTGGCTGCCTTCACGGGCTTCCACACGGTTAAATCCATCTCGGTAAAAGTATTCCGTCTGGATTATGACCATTTCCAGGAATCCTGGGGCGAGACGCAGAAAATCCTCGATGAAAAGGCACCGGAACATAAAATTATCGTTACTTCGCTGCTTGCTGATTACTGTATGGTAAATCATATCTATACGGATGATTACGGACAGGCTCAGTACAATTCCGAGACGGCTCTGGAGAGGCTCGATGCGAAACCTCTCTATGATAAAATATTCCCGGCCATGCGTCAGATCATTCAGATGACGCTGGATTATCGCGAACTCGTACAGAAGAATATAGATAAAGGGTATTACGAGGTGCTGATCCTGAACAGTGACTCGAGAGGTAGTCTCAACTGCAGGAACCTGAAGGTCAATGAAAAACTCTATGAGAAGGTTGAAGAAAAAGTCCTTCCCACGGTCAACGGAAAGTTTTCGGTGACTACATATATCAGGAAAAAGTAAAAAAAAACAAAAAATTATTAGCACTCGGTGTTGACGAGTGCTAATTTTAATGTTATAGTACCAATAGAACACCGAGAGGAGGTGGTTTAATGAATATACAGAAATTTACACAGAAATCAATGGACGCGATCCAGAATCTGGAGAAGATTGCTTACGATTTCGGAAACCAGGAGGTCGAACAGGAGCATCTGATCTATGCGCTTCTGAAACAGGAAGACAGCTTGATTCTGAAGCTTATTGAGAAAATGAATATAGATCCGAAGATCTTCACCGAAGCCGTAAAGGAAGCAATCGAGGCCCGCGTGAAAGTGAACGGAGGAAAACCTTATATCGGAGCGGATCTTAATAAAGCACTTATAAAAGCTGAGGATGAAGCCAAAGCCATGGGGGACGAGTATGTCTCGGTCGAGCATCTTTTCCTTTCGATCCTCAGAAATGAGAGCAGGACAGTAAAACCCCTGTTCAAGCGCTTTGGAATCACACGTGACACGTTCCTGAAGGCACTGAGCACGGTCCGCGGGAACCAGCGGGTGACGACGGATAATCCCGAGGCCACTTATGATACGTTGAACAAATACGGCACGGATCTCGTGGAGAAGGCCAGAGCGCAGAAGCTTGATCCGGTCATCGGACGGGATGATGAAATCAGGAACACGATCCTGATTCTTTCCAGAAAGACGAAAAACAATCCTGTCCTCATCGGTGAACCCGGTGTCGGTAAGACGGCGGCTGTTGAAGGGCTGGCGCAGAGGATCGTAGCCGGCGATGTGCCGGATAACCTGAAGGATAAGCATATATTTGCACTGGACATGGGCGCCCTTGTCGCGGGAGCCAAGTACCGAGGCGAGTTCGAGGAGAGACTGAAAGCTGTTCTGGAGGAAGTCAGAAAATCCGAAGGCGAGATCATTCTTTTCATCGATGAGCTTCACCTGATCGTCGGTGCCGGAAAGACGGACGGAGCAATGGATGCCGGCAATATGCTCAAACCGATGCTCGCCCGCGGCGAGCTGCACTGTATCGGTGCAACCACACTCGACGAATATCGCAAATATATTGAGAAGGATAAAGCTCTTGAGAGAAGATTCCAGCCTGTCATGATCGATGAGCCAAGTCTTGAGGAGACAATTTCCATCCTTCGCGGGCTCAAGGAGAGGTATGAAGTCTATCATGGAGTGAAAATCACGGACAGCGCCCTCGTAGCTGCGGCAACCCTGTCTCAGAGATATATCACGGACAGATTCCTTCCGGATAAGGCCATTGACCTGGTGGATGAAGCCTGCGCGCTGATCAAGACAGAACTTAACTCCCTCCCGTCAGAGCTGGATGAGATGCAGAGACATATTATGCAGATGGAAATCGAGGAGGCTGCTCTGAAGAAAGAAAAGGACAGCCTGAGCCGTGACCGTCTGGCTGCTCTGCAGAAGAACCTTGCAGAAAAACGTGATGTTTTTAACGCTCAGAAAGCACAGTGGGAGAATGAGAAAAAAGATGTCGACGGTCTGAAGGTCTATCGAGAGAAGATCGATGAGCTGAACTCCCAGATCGAGATTGCGAAGAGGGAATATAATCTTGAGAAAGCGGCTCAGCTGCAGTACGGCGAGCTTCCAAAAATCCAGAAGGAGATGGCTGAAGCCGAGAAGCGCATAAAAGACAAGTCCCATTCCATGGTCCATGAAGAAGTGACGGATGACGAAATCGGACGGATCGTGTCAAAATGGACGGGAATTCCGGTCAACAAGCTGACAGAAGGAGAGAGGGAAAAAGTCCTGGCCCTTGAGGATCAGCTTCATAAGAGAGTGATCGGACAGGATGAAGCTGTGAGCAAGGTATCCGATGCCATTCTGCGCTCGAAGGCGGGTATTAAGGATCCGAAGAGACCGATTGGCTCCTTCCTGTTCCTCGGTCCTACAGGTGTCGGAAAGACAGAGCTGGCAAGAACTCTTGCGGCCAATCTGTTCGATGACGAGAATAACATGGTGCGAATCGACATGAGTGAGTATATGGAGAAATTCTCCGTATCGCGTCTGATCGGAGCGCCTCCGGGATATGTGGGTTATGATGAGGGCGGTCAGCTTACAGAAGCTGTGCGCAGAAAGCCGTTCTCGGTCGTTCTTTTCGATGAGATCGAAAAGGCTCATCCGGATGTTTTTAATGTATTGCTTCAGGTCCTGGATGACGGTCACGTTACGGACAGCCAGGGAAGAACGGTAGATTTCAAAAATACTATTATTATCATGACATCCAATCTTGGATCTTCGTATCTGCTGGACGGTATTGATGAGAACGGTGAAATTCAGAACGATGCTGCAGAGATGGTCAGGAATGAGCTCAGAACGCATTTTCGTCCCGAGTTCCTGAATCGTCTGGATGAGATCATCCTGTTCAAACCGCTCACGAAAGACAATATCGGTGAAATCGTCGAACTGCTCATGAATAATCTGAACGAGAGACTGGCAGACCAGCAGATCAGCATCAGGCTTTCGGATGAGGCGAAAGAGTATTGTATTGATCAGGGGTATGATCCGGTGTATGGTGCGAGACCGCTTAAGAGATATCTGCAGCAGAATGTGGAGACTCTGGCCGCAAGGATCATTCTCGGAAGTCAGATCCATGAGGGAGCTGCGATCGTGATCGAGAAGGATGAGAACGGGCTTACAGGACGCATCGTGGATCCTGTGAGTGTTGTAGAGGATTGATCGTTTCTTTCTGCTGCTTACCGGCAGCGGCACAAATGAATTTATAGCAGAATTATGAAAAAGACTGCGGTCATCAGCGGTGGATGTAATACATCTCGCGCAGATGCCGCAGTCTTTGTTTTCGTTTATTCCCAGGGGAATTTCGGGCGTTCATTCGGGTATGCGTAGTCTCCCCAGTGAGTCTGGAATTGATTCGTATTCGGATCATAATCGTAATCGATCGACTCCAGTTTATCTAAAAGCTCGTCTTTATCCACACACTCGCCCGCACAGAAAGAATCAAGGTCCGGATAAAAATCGCGGAGCTTGAGGTTTACGTAGCTGAGTAATATCATTGGATCTCTAGGCAGCATAGGCGAATAACACCCCCAAATTGGTTACAGATCAGATCTTTTCACCTTTCTCATACTTCCTGACTACTTTATGGATCCGGTCGATCGGATCGAGAAGCTGAGAGAGCGAAGCGTCATGATTAAGTGTATCGATAATAAGAGCAAGGTACTTGCTCATATCACAATTGACATAGTACGGTCTGCTGAGCAGCTCTTCCGGCTGGTAGACCAGATTGGTCGTGATCAGCATGTTGAAAAGCTTGCGCTTGTACGCATCATCAAAGGCGCTGAGCCCGCCGGTGAAGATCCCGAATGTCGCACAGATAAAGATTTTTCCGCATCCCTTTCTCTTCAGGATCTGTGCGGTCTCAAGGACCTTGTCTCCGGATGAGATCATATCATCGATGATAATGATATCTTTTCCTTCGACATCTGATCCGAGGAATTCGTGAGCAAGTACCGGATGTTCTCCGTTGATGACGGTCGTATAGTCACGGCGCTTATAGAGCATTCCCATGTTGATTCCGAGAACGTTGGCTATATAAATCGCGCGGCGCATGCCTCCCTGATCCGGACTGATGGACATCAGATGGTCTGCGTCGATCTTAAGACCGGGATTGTAGCGGAGGATATTCTTGATGAACTGATAGGTCGGTGTCATGGACTCAAATCCGGAAAGCGGGATTGCGTTCTGGACACGCGGATCATGCGCGTCGAACGTTATGATGTTGTCAACACCGAGTGCCACAAGTTCCTGCAGTACGTTGGCACAGTCAAGGGACTCACGTCCGTTACGGATCTGCTGACGCCCTTCATAGAGATAGGGCATGATGACATTGATACGATGCGCTTTTCCACAGGCAGCGGCAATAACACGTTTCAGGTCCTGATAATGATCGTCCGGAGACATGACGTTCTCAAATCCGGCGATATTATAGGTGACATTGTAGTTACAGACATCAACGAGAATGTACAGGTCATCCCCCCGGACCGTTTCCTTGATGGTCCCTTTTCCTTCGCCGGAACCGAAACGAGGTGTGGATGCCGAAATGATAAATGAGTCACGAACGTAACCGTTGGAACCTGAAACCAGTCCATCCGCTACTCTCTGTTTTCTCCAGCTAACCAGATGATCGTTGACTTTCTGGCCGATTTCCCTGGTGCTGAGAAGCGGAATGATTCCAAGTCTGCCATCAGGTGAAGAGTTAAGAACCGGTTTTTCCTGAGTATCTGTCGAGACGTTGTTCATGAATTTCCTCCATGTATTTTCTTTTGAAGTCTTATATCATTGCCCACCAGCCGTGCTATGGAATAGTGGCTGATGATTCTCGAAAAGATCCGCTCAGAATACTGCTGAGACAAATCCATCGGAGACAGATTGGTAGAGATGATTGTTGAGCGGTTCCTTCGGATTCGTTCATTGAGTACGAAGAAAAGCTGTGAGGAGACAAATGAACTTGTGACTTCCGTCCCCAAATCATCAATTGTGAGAAAATCGACATCCAGGATCATGCGCTCGTACGAGCCATCCCTTCCGTCCCGCTCAAATACTGCGTCCGCAAGGATCTCAAAGAAGTCCCTGGCTGAGAAGTATAGTGCGGAATGGGAGTTTTCAATGACTTCCCTTGCGATACAGTGTGTCAGGAATGTCTTGCCGACCCCTGTATTGCCATAGATGAAGAGATTGTTATCCGGCTGTCCGATCTTTTTGATAAACTGCTGAGCCTTGTCACAGGCTTCCCGGGCGAACTGCCTTTCCGTTCGACCTGTTGATTCAATCTGTATTGTATCAGAATACCAGTCAAATGAAAAGTGACTGAAATTCTCTTTTTCAAGGATATCGCTAATATCATATTCTCTGTAGAGGAGCTGCGTGGCAGCTTTCCTGAAACAGACGCAGCGTTCCCCGTTCATGAACCCTGTATCTCGGCAGATCCTGCAGTCATACTGCATTTCCAGGTAATCAGCCGGATATCCGTGACTTACGAGAAGCGCTTTCTTCTTTTCGGAAATTCGTTCCAGCTCATATGTATAGGAGCTGAGATCAGCCTGAGGATCGAAGATACGAATGCGGGCCGCCTCGACGCTCAGAGAGGAAATTTTGTCTGTCAGGGCCCGGTATTCCGGAAGCACCCTGTCGATTTCCTCTTCCCGGTCCAGCTGCTCGTGTCGGTGGATCTCTCTTTTTTCATCATATTGCCGCATGAGGGCATCGTATTGAGAATTCAGAAGAGACATATATTGTCCTTTCTCCCTGTGGAATCAGCCGGCTGACCTTTTATGCATCCTGTAATCAGCCATCTGTGTTCTTGTTATTCGGTACTCCGAGAAGCAGGTTCTCCAGACTGCGGTCATATTGCCTCTGCTCAAAATTGTAGAAACTTCCGGATGGAGACGTTCCCTTTCCGTTCTTTTGAACTTTACGGTCTTTGGACTGCTTTTTCTGGTGATTTTCATCTTCCCGCTTTACATCCTCAAGACTTTTAATATTATCGTTGTACCAGCGGGTAAGGATCTTGTCGGCGTAAGCCAATGTGGGTTTTGCCGTGTTCATGATCGTCCTTGTGCAGGCTTCCCGGATCATATCCATCGTGAAATGATAGGTATGCATCCATTTGTCCATGATCTGGATCTCCGCACTGATCGGACTGTGGCTTTGAATGCCCAGAGCTTTGAAGATGGCATAGTAATCTTTGTTGTAACGACCGGCCGAGTCCTTGGCTTCCTGCACGGTCATTATGCCGTCGCTGTGCCATGCAAGTCCGACCGTTTCAATATAGCGGATGGTCTTATGTCCGTTTCCTACACAGTATTCGATCAGATACTCGATGAGATCTGCGGACATATGGAGTTCGTCATAGAAGTATCCCAGCGTATCGACATCCGTACGAGTCAGGTTCCTGCCCAGATACTGGCCGGCTACAAAGATCAGATAGGTGAACTCTTCCGTATTTTCAAGCTGGGACAGTCTCGCTGCGGTAAGCTGTTTTCGCTTGGGCGTGAGGACTTTTTCGCCGGATGC
>CAMNDN010000049.1:0-12669 GCA_946535445.1 uncultured Lachnospiraceae bacterium | reverse complement strand
TACGTCCCGAGCCTGAAGAAATCCGGCTGGATCGCAGACAGCCTTCTTCGGTAATTCGTACCCTCGTATATAAAATAAATAGAGATAAAAAACAGAGGCGGTGCTCACACGAGTACCGCCTTTTTCTTGGAACGGACGTTGGGGACGGTTCTTCCGGCTGTTAAAATAGCGGTCATTGGGGACAGATCTCCGCTACGGTCAGCAATTGGATCAAAGAGAGCTCTCCGGCAACCAAGAACAAATCCCCACTCCAGCCAACAAATGACCTAAAGAGAGTTTTCCGGCAAGCCAGGCACAGATCCCCACTTCAACCAACACCAAACCTAAAGAGAACTCTCCAGCAACCAGGCACAGATTCCCACATCAGCCGACAATTGACCTAAAGAGAGTTTTCCGGCAGCCAGGCACAGATTCCCACTCCAGCCAACAACAAACCTAAAGAGAACTTTCCGGTAGCCAGACACAAACCTCCACTTCAACCAGCAGCAGACCCGAGAATAATAGAGAGGCTGTTTTAAAGGAGATCTGTCCCCGCCGTCCGCCCAAACCCCGGTCTACAGAACTGTCCCCGACGTCCGCCAAAAGACCAGCCCACAGAACCGTCCCCGACGTCCGCCCAAATCCCGGCCTACAGAACCGTCCCCGGCGTCCGGTCCCCTCCCCCGCACCTGCCGCGCTGGAGACCTCCTGCAGGGCCGGCAGACGAAGGTAAGGGAAAAGGCGGACGCGTATTTTTCATTCCCGGAATCGACCGACCCGGAAGCCCCGCCATCTCGGAGAGGATGAAGGGTGCCGTAAGATATACCCACAACCAGAGGAAATACCTCACCCGTTTCCCGAAATACGAAACAGAGCAGAAAAAGGAACTTGTGGATAACTGCCTGCCTCGGAAGAAGAGGCGGCGGGCATCTCACACTGTGATACACCGGATTCGATCTGTAGTTTTTGCTTATAGCTTTAATAGCCTGTTTTCATCCCTCCAAAGCATTGCTGAAGGTATCATTTGATTATCAAATGTCGCTTTAAACACATTACACGCAAAGGAGGTTCAACTTTGACACCACAAATTATTATCACACTATGCGTACTTGCATTTCTGGTCATCATGCTATTGTCTCACAAACTTCCCTATGGCCTTACCGGCATGTTCTGTGTAGGTCTGCTGGTCCTTTTAGGCGTAACCGATCTCAAGACTGCCATGAGTGGTTTTTCCAGCAGCACGACTGTTATGGTCGCCAGCATGATCGTTGTCGCGTCACAGCTCTCTAAGACCAGCATTATCAGCAGAATCCGCGCGGCTATGTCAAAATTGCAGGGCAAAAACGAGATCATTGTCGTACTTGCATTCTTTGGCGCAACGATTCTGCTTTCACAGCTCATGGGGCAGGTAGCATGCCTTTCCATCATGCTTCTGTTCTGCGAGACACTCGATGAAGACAGCAAACTGACTCCCTCCAGAATGCTCTTCGCAGTCTGCGTTCTCAATACGATCTGGACCTCTAAGATTCCGATCGGCATGGGCGCGACAATGCCCGGCACTATCAACGCTTTCTTCGAAGGTGTTGCACCGGAGTACGCAATCGGCATCGGCGACTATGCCAAGGCAGCATTTATTCCCGGTCTCGCAGGAATTATCTACTGCATGCTCTTCATGAAAAACCTGCCTACACACAAAATCAGCAAGGAAAATGTCAAGGAAGTAAAAGAATCCGTTCAGATGTCTAAAAAACACGAAATCATTGTATTTGCCGTCTTCTTCGTTATCATGATTTCTTTCTTCCTTTCCGGAAAGATCCCGAGCGATGTCCAGAATGTTCTTCCTCTCCTCGGTGTATGCGTATTCCTTATCACTGGTGTGTGTGGCATCCCGGAAGTTACAAAAACCATCACAAGCGATATCGTGTTCCTCATCGCATCAATGTCCTCCATTTCCACGATTCTCGGTGCGACCGGTGTCGGTGAGCTGATAGGTAACACCGTCCTTAAGATCCTTGGCGGACATCCGGCTCCTATTTTCGTTATCACTGTATTCACACTGGTTACAGCGGTCATGACGAACTTCCTCTCCAACATGGGGACAATGGCTCTCATGATCCCGATTGCTGCGTCCACAGCGTTGGCCGGCGGATTTAATGTTCAGACTGTCGTCCTTGTCACCGCCTGCTCCGCATGGATGGCGTACGTCATGCCAACGGGCTGCGCCGGTGCAATGATTGCTTTCGGTAACGGCAATTATGAGGTCGCAGAAACGTTCAAGTTCACAATTCCTCTGTTTATTCTGGAAGTTGTATCGCTTATTATTAGTACAACCCTGCTCTTCCCGGTTTACGCCTGACATAGTAAGCCCTCTGACCATCTTTCAGAACGGAGACGGCTCTCTGGAATGCCCGCTTTCTTGAAAAGTTTCCGGGACAGAGAGCAGTTTTCCGCTTAAATTCCACTGAAAACCACAATAAAAAAGTATATAATTGAGGAGATTGCAATGAGAGGAACATTTGATCCCGGATTTGAAAAGAAAACAATTAACCTGGTCGACAATATCGTTTATTCCCATGTTAGAGATCTTGACGGCAATCCCCTGGATCTGAAATTGTCTGTCATGGTTCAGAACGGTAATTCCGAAATGCGGCTGGCAGTCGGTGAGGATGATCCAAGAGAAGACCATACTCCAAAACCACTTTTAATTTTTGTTCCCGGCGGCGGCTGGCGCGGGGCAGATAAAAATCTGATGCTCGGCGAAATGCCGGAGTTCGTAAAAGCCGGATATGTAGTCGCTTCAATCTATTATCGCAGCAGTTCTCAGGGCAAATGGCCGGCACAGATCACGGACATAAAGACCGCAATCCGTTTTCTCAGGGCAAATGCCGCCAGGTTCGAAATCGACCCAGATCACATTGGAGTTTTTGGCAGAAGCGCGGGAGGCCATCTGTCTGTCATGGCAGGCATGAATACATCTGATAATGTCACGGACGAGTGGAGCGGCTATTCCTCAGACGTACAGGCAGTCATCGATATGTTCGGTCCTGTTGACCTTCAGGCCAACATGGATCTCGAGATCCCGAGATTTTCTGATCCGAAATTCCGCTGGCATCGCATCGAGGATACGCACGGCGGTGCTCTTATCGGAGGCGATCCGGCAACGATTTACGAACGAGCTGCATTTGCCACCCCTTCAAATTATATAAGCGACAAGATGGCACCCCTGATGATCCTGCATGGCGATAATGATCCGCTCGTTCCTCCCTCGGCATCCAGCGATCTGCTTTATGACGCAATATGCAAAGCCGGTATGGAAGACCGGTGTGATTACTATATGATCCACCACGCAGGTCACGGAACACGTGAGTTTTTCCAGGATTCGACCAAAGAATTAATGCTTCGTTTCTGGAATAAACATCTTCGTTGAGGCGTAGCCATTCAGTACTCAGTACGATCATATTCTCTCCCCGCAATGGGAATTTTCGCAGCAGGACCAATATGGATATTAAAGAATTCATATACATAACTATAATTGCACGGGAGCAGAGCCTGTCACAAGCAGCTGACAGGCTCTGTGTGTCGGAACCTACACTCAGTGTCTTTCTGTCCACGCTTGAGAAGCAGCTCGGAACGAATCTTTTCTACAGAGAAAAAAAGCGACTATATCCCACTCCTCAGGGAAAAATATGGATTGATACGGCGCAGCGGATTATTGACATCCACGACCGGACCTATCTGGAGATCAACAAGCTGCATAACAGAGAATCCATCATTCTTAAAGTTGCCGCAACACCGTTTCGCGGAGCGATTTTATTCTCAAAAATCTATCCACGCTTTGCGAAAAGGTATCCGGAGGTAAGAATCAACATCCATGAACACTACTCAAAGGAACTCATTCTGGCTGTCGACAATGGTGAGGTCGATTTTGGTCTTGGGACCTTCAGCGATCTTGAAAGCGGCAAGTTCGATTATCTGCAAACAAGCAGAGAAGAGATTGTAGTTGTTGTTCCCAAGCTGCACAGAGCCGCAGCCCTGGCGGCGCAAAATGATCAAGAACTCCGTGTAATCAATATCGAGCAACTCATTGACTCACCTTTCATAATGATGAGTCAGGGCACTACTTTGCGGACAATCAGCGACAGCATCCTGCATTCACTGAAACTCACACCCCTGGTTGTCTATGAAACAGCCAACAACCAGATAGTCCTGAATATGGTGAGCGAAGGGTTCGGTATCGGCTTTCTGCCACGAACAGTCGCTGCGAAGAGCAATAACGTCGTATGCTTTTCTCTGAGTCCGTCATTCTACATGCATCTCGGCCTGATTCACAAAAAAGGAAGACCTTTCAGCATTGAGGAGGAGTATTTTGCCTGCCTTGCCATGGAAAACGACAGGAAGAATCCGCTTTATCTTCCGCCTGACAGTGAGTATTCCAACACAATATATGAAAGATATCAGAGATTGAAGAAAAAAGATGAGCTTTAACAATGTTGAATACATAATAGCAGTCGCCAAAGAACACAGCCAGTCTCGTGCGGCAAATCAGTTACTCGTATCACAGTCAACCATCAGTCAGAGTATTCGAAAGGTGGAAAAAGAATTAGGGACAAAGCTGTTCACAAGGAACGGAAACCGACTAGTTCTGACCGATGCCGGTAAAATATATCTGAACGGGGCCGAATCAGCGCTTGCCCTTTACTACAAAGCGCTGAGTGACATTCGAAAGAGGAATGTGACCAGAAGAAAACAGATCATAATAATGTATAACCCCGCACTCGTTCCTCAGATGAGAAAAGTGCTGACAGATTATATAAGTACTCACCGGGATATTTTTGTTTCCACCCTCTCCGGTCCCGCAGAAATCGCAAAAGAATACCTCATGAACGGTATGGCAGACATCGCCGTGCTTCCGACACAGAATCTCACCCACGCAGCATTGGAATTCATCCCTCTGTGGGAGGAGGAGCTTCAACTCGCTATGCCTATGCATCACCGCTGTACTCAGAAGTTCATATGTGACGGCATTTGTTTTGATGATCTCACAGATGATTTTTTTATACTGAATCAGCCCGACAGCTATATTACACATCACAGCGAGATGATATTCCGCCAATATCATTTTCATCCTATGACCTTCTGTGAAATTGAGGATGTTAAGACCGCGCGCAGCATGGTGATAAATGGAAAAGGCATTGCTTTTCTGCCTTCCTCGATTCACGAGGGTACTGATTACAGAGCTTTTTCGCTCAACCCTCCTGCGAAGTTTTTTATTGTCATCGCATATCACAAAAACTCCATACCAAGCAAGGCATCGTCAGAACTCATAGAGCAGATAAAAAAATGCCGCCTCATCTCGGCGCAGCATCAATGATAATATCCATCAAATCCTGAATCGCAGGTGATAATCCGGTACTTTTGGAGTACGCAGTCACGATGTGGCCGGAGTAAAACCGCTCGCTGATCAGAATCCCTGAGCGCGTGTCCTGCGTACAGAAACGGGACGCAAGTATACCGCACACCCCGCCCTCACTGACGTGAGCGATGCAATTCCGGCCATTTCCCTCGAGAATCGATACCGGATAGATGCCGGCTCGAATCAAATGCTCCTCCTGCTGCATTCGCCCCGTATGCCCCGCGGGGTAAAGAATCATGGGCATGCCACCCTGCACCGCCGCGCGGCCTTGCTGATCGAACGCTTCTCCCTCTCTGATCCTCACCGCAGTTCCAGGGCAAATGTCATTGTGTTATAATTGTAATAGTACTGATATTCCCCGTACCACACGCCGGCCTCCTGCAATAACTCACCGATGAAATCAGGCGTAATATTGTTGATCATACGGTCCATTTCTTCCTGTGAGGTGAACCGCATCCAGTATTCCGGGCTCCCTTGGGGCAGGGATCCGAGTATATAGCTGTACGCTTCGTCATAACTGGAGAAGACCAGATCATGAAGGCTGAACCAGGTGTAGGTCGTGTCTGTACAGGACGGGTATACTGCCCAAAAATGATCTCCATCGTTCCGGAGCATGGTATAGGATATAGAGTGGCTCCGTATGAGCATCGCGTCGTCGGCACAGAAGTAGGCGTAAAACTCCGGACAGTTGTACCAGTAATACCCTTCCTCCGATTTCGAATCCCCCCAGGTCACATCGACCCAATAGGCGCTGCCATCGATCATGATCATGTTCCAGGCATGATCTTCGCCGTTCGCGATTCCGACAACAATGATGCATGGAAGACCGGCCGCGTCGCACAGGAACTTGAACGTATCCGCATACCCCGCACAGACTCCGAGGTGGTCTGTCATGATTCCTGAAATAGTCTGGTCGTCCACGCCTTCCGCCGTCCCGTATGTGGCCATGTTGGCGACGTCGGTATAAATCGCAAAGAAGGCCTCATATGTATTACAGCCGGCAACACTCGCCGCGACGGATTCCGCATAGGATCTGAGCTGCGGCAGGGTGTATCTGGCATCTTCCGGGACACTGATCTTGATTCGCCGGATTTGTGCGTCATCATCCAGATAATAGCTGAGACCGTTGTTTACCCAGTAGTATTCCGGATGATCATACCGGAGGGCGTCTCTCACGTTAAACCATGAACTTTCCGTAAGCGGCGTTACGTACGCATCGGTGTTGTAATTCTCGAGTGCTTCGATCATTTCCTCATAGGCGATTTGTTCGGTCGATGTAAGGAACTGGAAGTAGTAACCGTGCGCATAGGAGTAATCCTTGCCGTCAACCCTTGTCGACATGATCGAAACGTTTTCCACTTCCTGCGAGTTCTCACTGCAAATGCAGCTCTGTTCAGAACTCTTCTCATCTTCCATGATGAACTGCGAGCAGAAGATCAGGATAATAACGCAGGCAAGAGTTTTCCAAAATTCTTTTGTGGAACCTTTCTTCAAATGTTTTTCTGCGCCTGATTGGTTCGCACTGTTCGGACTGTATCCGGTGTACGGATGATGCGCGTACTTCTGCTGAAAATTTTCTTTTTTATGATAATTGTTGTTCTGCTGATACATGGCGGATCTCCCGAGTGCTTGTTTCTTGATCTGTATCCATCGTACGATCCGGGAGTTGTAACTTTGTTTTTCCGCCTTGGGGAAATGAAAAAATGCTTGCGGAACTTTCTTTTCCTGAAAATGTCTGTCAGGAATCGTAGTCGATATGTATAATAGGGGGCAGGAGGTGCCCTATGGCTGGAGAAAAGAAGAATACAACACGGAGTGCATTTGATATCCTGATTGGTGAACTGGTCGACAGTGTAGGCAAATGTTCCCCGCTCGAACTATGCCTGTCCGGCGACCGGAAGGCTATCGCGGCCATTCCGCTTCGTTACCGGCTCATCGCGCTCGGCTTCGTACAGCACCTTACGCTCGAAGATGTCAACAGCCGTCTTGAAAAGAACGGCTGTGCCCGGCTCTATGCACGAAGTATCCGGGAAGCGTCTCTCATCTACGCGTTCCGTCACGGCCTTTCCTATGACGAGTGGCGGTCGCTGGAAGAAGACTGCGCGGATGTACGGGCCTTCCTTCTCGACGGTTCGCGTGTTCTTACTTCTTCCGCATTGTCCCTTCTGGATATCCGATCCTATATAAGCGACAACTCCCTTCGCGAAGATGAACTGATCCGGACGCAGCATAAGACACGTCTCCTTTCCCGGGAGCTTTCTGAAGTTTCAGGAGACCGGGAGAAATTTCGCGAGTTCCTTCTTTCCAACCTGCAGTCCTTCAGTCTGGTGCGTGAAAAGACGCGCTACTATTTCTGCAAATACCTCCTGTATTATCTGGAAACAAAGGAAGAGACTTATCTCGGCGCACTGGAGGCGGGACGCCGCTCTGCCGCACTGGGATACCTTTCGGTCTTCCGCGTCCGTACGGCGCTGAGCCGTAAGAAATACAGCACGATAGAATCTGCCGTCATGATTGAAGAGAGTCCCCTTTCTTTCGGAGAGATATACCGCGCCTATCAGGAGTTTTATTTTGAAACGACACAGACCGACTGGCTGGAGATCCAGCTGGAGTACTACGGTGACCTGCGTGCACTCGATGCGAAGGAGGCGCACGCACTTGCTGACGCACTCCGGCACAGGGATCCCTCTCTTCGCCGTCTGCCGGACCGGAAGGTGATCGCGTATTATGCGGATCTAATGGAAAAAAAAGAGGCGGAGGCAGACATCACATTTGCCTCGTCCAATAAAAAAGCGGCCTATCAGATAGGCCGCAGCGGAGAAAATTTTCTGAGAAAGGTGCTGCGCGGCGAGCTGGACCTCGACCGCACGACCTTTCTGTCGTTTCTTCTGTTTTTTGGAAAGGAAAGCCGCATACCGGCAGAGCACCGGATCGATCTTCCGCGGCTTACGGAAATCCTCAGAGAATGCGGTTTCCCGTCACTCGACCCCTCCGCCGGCTTCGACCGCTTTTTCTGCGGCTTCATGGAAGCCGGGGATCCGATGATGTATCTTCTTACTGAGGCGGAAAACATGGCGCTTTCCGAAGAGAACTTTTACCTGTACAAGACATATCTTTCTTCGGAAAACAGCGAAAAGCGGTGGCGGGATCTTACGGGAAACTGATAGCGGCTTCCGTGTATGCCTTTTTCAGGCGGGCTTCCATTTCATCGCTTTTTGCAGGGTAGAAGGATACATCATTGAAGTTCAAATCACCGGTCATGATGTCAGTCTTCCAGGTGAGTGAGACACAAGTATTGTCAAGGTCCTCCTCTGTGCCGGAATAAAGGTATATCTTGACATTCTGGAAAGTTCCGTCCTTAAAGTACAGCATATTTTCCGTAAGGAACGACAGATACGGCGCCAGCGCCTCTTCCGGCTGATCGATCCTGATTTCGTAGGCTATTATATTCAGACTTCTGTTAGCCCGATAGGTTTCCACTGTTGCGCCGGCAGCGCCGCTCTCTTCAAGGGCGCCCACGTGGTCTTCCCATTCTTTATCCTGAAAACGGCATTCCGGGATCAGTTCCGATGTTGGGAAAAAAATAATCTTTCCCTCCTCATCCCGAAATTCTGTGCTGCCGGTCCCGGTATATGTGTTCGGAGGCTTTTTTGAATTCGCGATCGCGATAAAGCGCGCGAAACCGACTGTTCCGGCATCCATCGCGGGATGCATCGTATTTTCCCATTCCGTGAACCAGACTATGCCGTCCGCTGCAAGATCTTTGATCGCCTTCGCGGCGGGGCAGCGAGCGATACGGATTCCTTCAAAATAAAGGTATACATTCGGGTCTTCCTGCCTCTCAATACTCTGAAGCATGTCCGTATACTTCTCTCTTTTTTCTTTATCACCATTAAGATATAGGGTGATTCCAAACCGAAATCTCCCGTCTTCCGACTCGTCTACCACCGCTTCTTCGTATCTGGAAATAAGCGTATATCGGCTTCCGAGATCCATCTCCGAATACAGGCTCTCCCCCAGCAATGCAAGTTCTTCCGTGTGTACGGATTCGATCGGCACTTTCACGACATACCGGTCTGACGCATACACAGGAATTCCGACTGCATAAGGGATTCCGAGACTGTCCAGCCGGTTCTTTAGAATTCCCTGGAAACTGAGCACATCAGGGTCATAGGCAACCTCCTCTGCCGGATCGGCATAGGTGCTGTACTCGAGACTGATCGTCTTTCCCGGGATATTTATCTCTTTCCGCTGATTCTTTCCGGGGAAAAGCGTCGTATCCGGGTCCTCCCAGCGGATCTCCCATTCTGTCTGGACAGAAAAGGCTTTCGGTGACGGGGTCCTTGTCAGCAGATCCGTCTGCAGCGCATGCGGCAATAGAAAGCCAATTTCAGAGGGATCCGGCACACGGATCCGTTTTCCGTCACCGACCGTGTATCCTCCCAGATAACCATATCCGTTTTTGTATTCCTCACTGTCAAAATTGAAGCGGACTTCGATCCCTTCAGCAGAAAGGACGTCCCCAAGACGCTTCCTGCCCGCATTTGTAAACGTCACGAAAAAATCCTCCCCGACCGGTCCGGCACTTTCGATATCCTCCGTTTGTGAGAAGAGGCCGAATTTTGTCTCATCCCCGTTTTCATTCCGGGTGCTGAGATACAGCCGCATCGGCCTTGTCACGGTGTACCGCATCCAGAACTGAGGGTTTTTCTCCTGGAAGATTGTTTTATCGCACGTCACGGAAATGCGCTGTGTCTGAGGATCTTCCTTCCAGAGGTAGGGCTTTCCGTCGGCAAGCGCATGGAACCGTCTCGCGGCATTTGCATCGCATTCCCGGAAGTCGTCCTGCGTCATCTCGCTTCCGTCCAGTTCCAGGACCACCGTGTCGATCATGGAAAGCCGGATTGGAATCCGGTAAACCCAGACTATTGCTGCTGCGATAAGGACGACTGCGGCGATCACGCCGAAAATGATCCGTTTCCGACGTTTCCTTTTTTCCGCGATTGCGTTTTTTTCTTCCTCCGTAAGATCCGGATAGACCGCCTCGAGTGCTTCCCGTATTTCCTGCACGGTCTGTGTCCGATTCTCCGGCCGGAGCTCCATGCCGGATAAAATGGCTGCTTCCGCCGACGGCAGGATATCGCTGCCTGCCTCCGATGGCTTTTTCAGCTCATCGAAAAGAAGTCTCGAAAGGACATCCTCCGGCTCTGTTCCGGTGATGGCAAAATACAGTGTCGCCGCGAGAGCGTAAACGTCTGTTGTGCTTCGGGTGATCGCGTCTGCTTCCCGCTGCTCGGGCGGGGAATAGATGGATTTGTAGACAGCTCCCTGCGTGACGGAAGTGTCATTTTCCTGTTTTGCCGCTCCGAAATCCATCAGGACGAGCGACCCGTTCGGCCGCATGATGAGATTATCCGGACTGATATCCCGATGGATCACGCCCGACTTATGCATGCGCTCCAACGCATGCATGACCGGGACAAATGCCCGTACCGCCTTCTCCGCCGGCCATTTTCCGTTCTGCCGGACCGCCTTCGCCAACGTTTTTCCGTCAATGTATTCCATGACGAGATAGGCTTTTTCATTTTCTTCGAAACTGTCGAGGACCGTGACGATATTCGGTTCGTCCGCGTAGTCGCGCAAAATGCGCGCCTCCCGAAGGAAGCGCCTGATATCTCCTGTTTTCTGTTCTTTGATGGCGACTCTTTTCCCTGTATGAAGGTTTTCGGCCTCGTAAACAACGCCGAAACCTCCTTCTCCGATCTTTCTGAGGATCCGGTAACGTCGGTCGAGGATGACTTCTACTTCTGTCGAGGGTGCAGCCACAATTCTGTCTTCTGTGCTCATAGGTCTCCTAAAAGTATTGTATCGGGACGCAGAAATCATGCTGACAGGAACATTCAATAAAGGTATCATATCACAGATAACGATGATACGTATAACCTTCTTTCCACATCTGATACTGTGCGCAGCGGGCAGTTACTTCCGAATAATATTTCGTAAGCTCTGCGTTTCCCTCGATCCGGTCGAGACTTCCCCTCATGTTATCCATACTCTGCTGCATCTTAGACAGACGGCTTCCGTTTTCTTCGACCCTTGTGATCACATCTTCGATATGATGATCAATTTCTTCAATTTTGCGAAGGATCCTTCCCTGATGTCGGATGACCGTATCCATCTTACGGGAAATCTGGTCGACCGAAGATGCGATCTGGTCGAGACGGACCTGGTACTCGAACCTGGCGAAAGCGCCCTCGTAACCGTCGAGCGTTGAGCAGATCCGTGTTGTAAAATACTCGTACATTGTAGACATAGGTACGGCGTCCTGATATTTTTCCGGAATCAGTCCATTGCTGTAAAAGGCTCTTCTGCTTCTGTTCAAAGAGCTGTACTGCACCACGCACCGGCCGATTTCTTTCTCGAGACCGACACTCCGCATACGGCAGCGACGGATCGCTTCGTCCGCTTCTATGATTTTGCTGCGCAGATCCTCGAGCTTTCTCTGTTTATCAATCCGATCCGCAGCGTTCTTCTCATCCGCGACTGAGTTGCAGTGCATAATGGAAATGAGAAGTGGAAGAGCGACAAAGAAGATTAGTATCACAGGACCGAGTGCTCCATCGAACATTGCACCGACAAGTTCTAATAGGATAGTCAGAATACCGAAACCAAGAAAACTTTCCAGTATCATGACTCCGAAAATGATTCCCGCGACTGCGAATGCCCTGGAAAGGACTTCGCCGACAGTTGCGGAGTGCGTAATTACATTAAGCGACTGCTGCATTTGCCTTGCATTGACATTGAGCTGGGCGAGCTCACCTTCCTTTGCTTCCATCGCTGACTTATTCACGGCAAAGGATTTCTTCAGCTTTTCCAGGATCTTTTCCATGGAATAGCGGTCGTACTCCAGATCTGTCGCTCGGCGAAGGTATTCCGTAATATACTGCTGCTCCGGTAAACGAATAACTCTTTTCATTGCCATTTCTGCCTCCCCGCGGCGTTGCCGCTTATTTCTTTCTTTTGAAAAGATTATACGGGAGCGAAATTGTAATTTTGTTTTTGACGTTGGGGACGGACGTTGGGGACGGTTCTTCCGGCAGGTGATTTAGCGGTCATTGGGGACGGTTCTTCCGGCCGGCAAAATAGCAGACTTTGGGGACAGATCACCTTAGTAACAGCCGTGATCTCAAAATCTCCGGTAATCCGGGGCAGACCGTTCTTTCAGTTCACCGTGACCTCAAAATCTCCGGCAACCCGGGGCAGACCGTTCTTTCAGT
>CAMNDN010000048.1:0-12829 GCA_946535445.1 uncultured Lachnospiraceae bacterium | reverse complement strand
AGAGCACCTGACTCTTAATCAGGGTGTCCGGGGTTCGAGTCCCCGGAGGCGCAGGTTGGTAAAATGCCGAAAAAGCTTATGAAAAAGCTTTTTCGGCACTTTTTATTTTCTCCGGAATGAGATAAGAAAGTTTGAGACATGAAAACTGCCTTTGTGGCGGGAATATGTCTGCGAAGCAGAGGGGACGGATCATGGAACAGAAAAATAGAGTATACGCAGCCATTGACCTGAAATCCTTCTATGCGTCCGTGGAATGCATGGATCTCGGGCGGAATCCCATGACCACGAACTTAGTCGTCGCAGATCCATCAAGGACGGACAAAACGATCTGCCTTGCGGTCTCACCGAGCCTGAAGTCCTATGGTCTGCCCGGAAGGCTCAGACTGTTCGAAGTCATTCAGGCCGTGAAAAAAATCAACGCCGAAAGGCTGACGAGAGCCCCCGGAAGGAAATTTGCATACCGGTCGGATGACAACAGGGTCCTTCAGTCCGACCCTTCGGCGGAGCTCGCCTATATCGTGGCGCCGCCTCATATGAGAAAGTATATGGAGGTCAGTCGCAGGATCTATTCCATTTATCTGCGGCATGTGGCTCCGGAGGATATATTTGCCTACTCGATCGATGAAGTATTCATCGATCTGACAGGTTACCTGCACACTCTGCATATGTCAGGACGTGAGATGGTCTCGATGATGGTGAAGGAGGTCCTGAAGGAGACCGGGATCACCGCCACCGCCGGAATCGGGACCAATCTGTATCTGGCCAAGGTCGCCATGGATATAGAAGCCAAGCACGCGGAGGCAGATGCCGACGGCGTGAGGATCGCCGAGCTGGATGAGATGACATACAGGCAGAAGCTCTGGAATCACAGACCCATTACGGATTTCTGGAGAGTCGGCCGGGGATACGCGAAAAAACTTGCGGAAAACGGCATGTTCACGATGGGGGATATAGCCCTTCGATCCGAAGATGAGGAATACGGGGAAAGACTTCTTCATAAACTGTTCGGCGTGAACGCTGAGCTTTTGATTGACCACGCATGGGGATGGGAGCCGGTCACGATGGCCGATGTGAAGGGATATGTGCCGGAAGACCACAGTCTTGGTCAGGGGCAGGTCCTGATGAGACCGTATGAATATGAAGAAGGCCGGCTGATCGTGCGTGAGATGACGGATCTTCTGTCTCTCGACCTGGTGGAGAAGGGCCTGGTGACGGATTCGATCGTACTGACGATCAATTATGATATCGAAAACCTGACAGATCCTGTAAGACGAAAGAAATACAGGGGTGAGATCGTGACGGATTATTACGGCAGAAAAGCACCGAAGCATGCGCACGGCACCGAAAATCTCGGGAGCTTCAACAGTTCAACGAAGATCATCACCGAGGGTATGATGCGTCTTTTCGACCGGATCGTGGATCCGGAGCTCCTTATCCGCCGTGTGACGATCAGCGCCGAGCATGTGATGACCGAGGCGGAGGCGGCCCGGCAGAAGAAGATGACCGGAGATTCCCCGGACTATGAGCAGCTTTCCCTTTTTACCGACCATGCAATGGCAGAACAGGAAAGGGAGAATGAAAAGAAAGAACTCAGGAAAGAGAAAGATCTCCAGAAGGCAGTCATCGAGCTGAAGAGGAAGTTCGGGAAAAATGCAGTCCTGAAGGGGATGAACCTTCAGGAGGGAGCCATGACGCGGGAACGCAATGAGCAGGTCGGCGGACATAAGGCCTGACGGTATCGTTCGTGTCAGACGGGACTCAGGAACAGAGGAAATTAGGAACAGCGGGACTTGGCAACAGAGGAAATTGGGAACAGCAGGACTTGGTACAGGGGCTCTGCATACCGGTCAGGACGTGAGAACAAGAAGCACGGCGAATCGTGAGTACACGTTAAAGGAAGGAGGAGAGCGGATCCTATATGGGAAGAAAAAGAGAAGATCCCTATGCGGCCATCATGGATCACCCGCATTTCGTTTCGAAACGGTATCCCCGAATGCCTGTGGAGAAGCGGGCAGCCCAGTTCTCTCCTTTTAAGGCGATGGTGGGCTATGACGATGAGGTCGAGGAGGCTGCCAGGTATACGGAGAATGAGGTATTTGCAGATGAGGACCTGCTCGAAGAACTGGATGAGGCACTGAGGATCCTTTCGGAGAGGATGGATGCGGGGGAGAGGCCGTTTGTAAAAATCAGACATTTTGTACCGGATGAACGGAAAGAGGGAGGCGCGTATGTCGTCACCCGGGGAAATGTAAGACGGATCAGGTCAGATGAACGGTGCATCGTGATGGAAGACAGACAGACGATCCTGATCGGCCGGATCACAGAGATAGAGATCGGTTGATATCCCTGATGAGCATTACTGTGCTGTCGATCGGGTGCGGGATCTGAAATTCCTGAAAGACACGGACTGCTTTCCGTGCTATAATGAGGGGCAGCAATCTTCATGCACAGGAGAACACGATTATGTTAAAAAATCCGGAAAAGACAAAAAATGAGATCGTTCAGTGGATCAGAGATTATTTTGCGGTCAACGGTCCGGCCTGTGATGCGGTCATCGGCATCTCGGGCGGCAAGGATTCAAGTGTGGCCGCGGCGCTGCTTGCGGAAGCGCTCGGCAGTGACCGTGTTGTCGGCGTCATGATGCCGAACGGGGTGCAGAGCGACATCAGTGATTCGCAGGAAATCGTCTCTCTGTTGGGAATCAAAAATGTTACTGTCAATATTAAGGATGGTTTTGAGGGACTTTCCCGGGCTATAAACAGTGCGCTGGCCGAGAGCGGCAGCGTGGGCACGGACAGCCTGTCACGGGATTCCGTGATCAATATGCCTCCGCGTCTTCGCATGAGCACCCTGTATGCCATTGCTCAGGCTCTGCCGAACGGCGGGCGTGTTGCCAACACGTGCAACCGCTCGGAGGATTTTATCGGTTATTCCACGAAATTCGGTGATTCAGCCGGTGATTTCAGCCCGCTCTCCAACCTTCTCGTTCATGAGGTCATTCAGATCGGAGAAGTGCTCGGACTGCCGGAGAGACTGACGAGAAAGACGCCGTCAGACGGCCTTTCCGGGATGTCGGATGAGGATAAGATCGGCTTTACCTATGCGACACTTGATCACTACGTTCTGACCGGTGAGTGCGCGGACGAGGCGATCCGCAATAAAATAGACAGAATGCACAGACTGAATCTTCATAAACTGCAGCTGATGCCGGCGTTCACGCTGGCGGAGGGCGAGCAGGAAGCAAACTGACATTTTCGGGGGGCTGTCGCAATAAGCAGAAAAAGTGCATAAATATTCATGATGGGACATCCACAGCGCCGGTACTCTAAATTTTCAAACGAAAGTGCAGAAAATTTATCAGTACCGCTGCGAAAGGACTAAGCGCGAGCGGTCCCTGAATGAATTATTTATGCATATAATGCTTAATGCGACAGCCCCCTTTTTGTTATCTCCGTGGGGGATCGATCGCCCCCTGCCCGGTCCCCCTTGTCATTCCTGCACAATCGCAATTATCAAAAATGCAGACAGGGCGTTCCGTTGACCTGTTTCGGGACAAAAATTCCGATAATCCGGCTGTGGAAAATTCATAGTATTTATTGTTTTTGCGCCCTAAAAAGGATAAAAACTTGTTTTCTTATAAAAACGATGTATAATTATGACAATGCGCTTTTTCTTACGCACTTTGAATCCGTCAAATTGCCCTGCCTTCTTGCGTGGTGACTGTGTAAAGTGTGTAAAAAATGCAGAACACATAGGGAGGTAATCACATCATGGGTCGTTACGTATTCAAACGGATCCTGCTGGCGCTGGTCAGTATCTTTATTATCTGCCTGATCACATTCTTTGCGATGAATGCGATTCCCGGCGGACCGTTCAATTCGGAAAAAGCTCTCTCCGAAGCAACCAAAGCAGCTCTTGAGGCCAGATATAATCTGGACAAACCGGTTCATATTCAGTTCCTTCTTTATATGAAGAATCTGCTTCACGGCGATTTCGGCGTCTCGCTCAAGACGGGCCGTGAAATCAGCACCACTTTGAGGAACTGTTTCAAAGTATCGGCAAGACTTGGTCTGACCGCCGCGGTATTTGCCATCATCTTCGGTATCATTCTCGGTGCCCTGGCAGCCCTGTTCCGCAACAGATGGCCGGACCGTATCATCGTATTCTTTACGACCCTGTTCACAGCAATGCCGTCTTTCGTTTTCGCGACACTTCTTCTTCTTGTTTTCTGTATTGAACTGAAGTGGCTTCCCGTTTTCGATGCTTCTTCCAGAAGTTATATCCTTCCGGTCGTCGCACTGATGGCCTATCCGATGGCTTATGTCACGAGACTTACGAAGACATCCATGCTCGACGCGCTGAATCAGGATTATGTCCGGACCGCCAGAGCCAAGGGTGTTCCGATGGTCTCCGTGATTTTTAAGCATGCGCTCAGGAATGCGCTCATTCCTGTTATTACATATGTCGGTCCGATGCTTGCCTACATTCTGACCGGATCCCTCGTCGTTGAGAATATTTTCACGATCGGCGGACTCGGACAGCAGTTCGTAAAGGCAATCACCAACCGCGACTATCCGCTGATCATGGCGACCACTATATTCCTTGCGGTCGTTATGGTAATCTGCAACCTTCTCAGCGATATCGCGTACAAGGTCGTTGATCCTCGCATCACGCTCGACTAAACGTTCGGAAAGGAAGACATATGGAAGCAGTAAAGAAAAATCCATTAAGTATGCAGATAGACCCGGCTCTTTTCGAGCCGGCAACAGAAGATGAGAAGAGACAGCAGGAAGTCATGAGCGAATCTGTCACATTTTTCCGTGACGGTATGAGAAAGCTCATGAAGAACCCGCTCGCGGTCGGCTCCATTATCGTGCTGGTCCTTATTATTATCACGATCGTATTCGCCCCGATGGTCGTTCCTTACAGTTATTCGGGCATCGCCAAGGTGAACGGCAGACGTGACCGCACGAACAAGAACCTCTCGGCATTCGAGTATTCACAGGTCGAGCAGGAATATATCGATCAGGGCGGAAAGGTTTTTCCGCATATTATGGGGACGGACTCTCTGGGACGAGACTATTTTATCCGTGTTGTATACGGAGCCCGGGTCTCTCTGACGGTAGGTCTCTTCGCCAGTATTCTGGTCCTGATCATCGGTGTCATCTACGGAAGTATAGCAGGATACGCGGGAGGGCGGACGGATCTGATCATGATGCGTATCGTTGATATCATCTACTCGCTGCCTGACATGCTGATCATCATTCTTCTTTCTGTCGTCATTAAGTCCACGCTGGGCGACGATGCGAACCAGAATATTCTTCTGAAGACATTCGGCGCGAACATGGTCTCCATCTTTATCGTGTTCGGTCTTCTTTACTGGGTAGGTATGGCCCGCCTTGTACGCGGCCAGATCCTTACCATTAAGAATAACGAGTATATTCTTGCGGCCCGCGCGATCGGTGCCAGACCGGCTCACATCATCCGCAAGCATATCATCCCGAACTGCATCAGTGTTATCATCATCACGACTGCACTGCAGATCCCGTCTGCGATCTTTACGGAAAGCTTCCTTTCCTTCGTCGGTATGGGTGTCGAGGCGCCGATGCCGTCGCTGGGTTCTCTGGCCAACAGCGCCCGTGAAGGTCTTCAGAGCTATCCGGGACAGCTGATTTATCCGGCGGTTCTCATCGTTCTCATCGTTCTTGCTTTTAACCTGCTGGGCGATGGTCTGCGGGATGCATTTGATCCGAAACTGAGACGGTAAGGGGGGACAGACAGATGACAGGTAGCAATGGCAAGAAGCCTCCGCTTCTTGAAGTAAGAAATCTTCATACATCATTTAAGACAGATAAAGGTGAAGTCCGCGCCGTGAACGGTGTCTCCTACGTGCTGGAGGAAGGAAAGAGCCTCGGTATCGTCGGTGAGTCCGGCTCGGGAAAATCGGTTTCCGCATATTCCATCATGCAGATCCTGGATTCCAACGGACATATCACAGAAGGCCAGATCCTCTTTAAGGGAGAAGATATCACGAAGTATACGCAGAAGCAGATGCAGGAATTCCGCGGCAAGAACTGCGCGATGATTTTCCAGGATCCGATGACTTCGCTGAACCCGGTCTACACAGTCGGCAATCAGATCACGGAAGCGATCCGTATTCACTCCGACAAGTCCAAGGAGCAGGCAAGAGCGGACGCTGTGAAAATGCTCGAGATGGTCGGCATCAATGACGCGGAGCGCCGCATGAAGCAGTATCCGCATGAGCTGTCAGGAGGTATGCGTCAGCGTGTTATGATCGCCATGGCTCTTGTAATGGAGCCGTCGATCCTGATCGCGGATGAGCCGACGACCGCTCTCGATGTTACGATCCAGGCCCAGATCCTGGAACTTATGCTTGACCTGCAGAAGAAACTGAATATGGCGATCATCATCGTCACTCATGACCTCGGTGTTATCGCGCAGATGTCCGATGAGATCGTCGTTATGTACGGCGGCCGTATCTGCGAGAGGGGCTCAGCGGAGGATATTTTCTACAATCCGTGCCATGAATATACCAAGGGACTGCTCCGCTCCATTCCGAGCACGAGCAATATGAAGAAGAAACTTGTACCGATCGCAGGCACGCCGATCAACCTTCTGAACATGCCGAAAGGCTGTGCATTCTGTTCCCGCTGTGACGCAGCTATGAAGATCTGCCTGAATCAGATCCCGGATGAGCTCAGAATTGACAAGACCCATCTTGCTTCCTGCTGGATGAATGTTAAAAACGGTAATTATATGAAGGAGGAAGCGTAAGTGAGCAGCGAAAATCTGATTGAAGTAAAAGATCTGCAAATGTATTTCCCGATCAGGACCGGTTTCATGAAGACAACGATGCTGAAAGCGGTCGACGGAGTCAATTTCTCCATCAAGCCGGGCGAGACACTCGGGCTTGTAGGCGAGTCCGGATGCGGCAAGACCACTGTGGGACGTACGCTTCTTCGTCTGTACAAGCCCACGGGCGGAGAGATTTATTATGACGGCAATCTGATCACCGACAGGAACATGCTGGAGTACAGGCCCAAGATGCAGATGGTCTTTCAGGATCCGTATTCCTCCCTTGACCCCCGCATGACGGTCGAGGAGATCATCGGTGAACCGCTTGATGTTCATCACCTCTATTCCAACAACAAGGAGCGAAGGGAAAAGATCCTCAGCCTTATGGAGCTGGTCGGACTGAACGCAGAGCATGCCACCCGTTATGTGCACGAGTTCTCCGGCGGTCAGAGACAGCGTATCGGTATCGCCCGCGCGCTGGCGGTAGATCCGAAATTTATCGTCTGTGATGAAGCGGTCTCCGCGCTGGATGTTTCGATCCAGGCTCAGGTCATCAATATGTTCGAAGAACTTCAGGAGAAGCTCGGCGTGGCTTACCTGTTCATCGCTCATGACCTGCTGGTCGTCCGCCATATTTCGAACCGCATTGCAGTTATGTACCTCGGTCGTGTTGTTGAGACCGCTGACGCTGATGAACTTTCGGACAGCCCGATCCATCCGTATACACAGTCCCTGCTCTCGGCGGTCCCGATTCCGGATCCGAAGATCGCAAAGAGCTCTAAGAGAATAATTCTCGAAGGAGATGTTCCCAGCCCGCTGAAGATGCCTTCAGGCTGCGCATTCAGAACGAGATGCCGGTACGCGACAGAACAGTGCGCGAAGGAGTGTCCCGCTCTTACAGACAGAGGCGGCGGACATATGGTGGCCTGCTGGAACAAGTAAAGAAGATATGATTCCGAAAGGATTTCATATATATTATGTTTCAATGCATAAATAAGGAGGAAACAATGAAAAAGAAAGTATTTGCAACATTACTTGCCGGCGCCATGGCCGTAGGTATGCTCGCAGGCTGCGGCGGTTCATCCGGCAGCGCTGCCTCAACAGATGATGCTGCAGCAGACGCCAAGTACGAGGACCTGTATCCGCATGTTGAAGGCGTTGAGCTGAAGGCCAAGGACGGAACAGCCGCTCCGGACTGGACAGAGTATGACGCCCTCATCGAGGACATCCGTATGGAGACAGATACGGCAAAGCGTGAAGAGCTGATGCACAAGGCAGAAGACATCCTTATGGAGACATCCGCTGTTATTCCGATTTATTACTACAATGACCTCTATATGCAGAGAGAAGATGTTGAAGGAATTTACTCCAACCTCTTCGGTTTCAAGTATTTCCAGTTCGCAGAGGCTCCGAGAGATGTTCTGAAGATCAATCTGGCCTCCGAACCGGCCAAGATCGATCCGGCCCTCAACTCTTCCGTAGACGGTGCCTGCATGTGCGTCAACCTGTTCTCAGGCCTGTACACATATAACGAAGAAGGCGCTCTGGAGCCTGACCTTGCAGCGACTACAGAGATGTCCGAGGACGGCATGACATACACATTCACTCTGATTGACGGCGCCAAGTGGTCCGACGGCACAGACGTCACAATGAAGGACTTCGTATATGCATGGAATCGTGTTGCGGACCCGAATACAGGTGCTGACTATGGTTACATGTTCGACGCCATCGCAAGAAAAGATGACGGCACGCTTGATGTCGAAGCCAGCGAAGACGGAAAGACTCTGACTGTTCATCTGGTAGCTCCGTGCGCATACTTCCTTGACCTTGCTGCATTCCCGGCATATCTCCCGGTTCCGCAGGCTCAGGTCGAAGCTGCAGCCGACTGGCAGACGAACCCGGGCGCATGGTGCTCAGAAGCCGGTTTCGTAACGAACGGCGCTTACACAGTATCTGAGTGGAAGCATGAAGAGTCCATGGTCTTCAAGAAGAACGATAACTATCACAAGGCAGATCAGGTCAAGGTCGCTGAACTTGATTTCATGCTGAGCGCTGATGATACAGCTATCTTTGCCGCTTACAACGCAGGCGATCTTGATTTCGCCGACACAGTTCCGACGAACGAAATCGCTTCCCTTAAGGATGATCCGGAATTCCATGTCATTGACAACCTTGGCACATACTATGTGGCTTTCAACGTAAACAGCCCGATCTTCGAAGGCAAGACAATGGAGCAGGCAATTGCCATGAGAAAGGCATTTGCGATCCTGATCGACCGTGACTACATCGTTGAGAACGTTGGACAGACAGACCAGAAGGTCGCTACTTCCTTCATTCCGGAAGGTATGGCAGACGGCAACGGCGGCGTATTCAAGGAGAATGACGACGCTTACACATTCCCGCTCAAGGATGAGGTCGGCTACTATCCGGCATCTTATCAGACGAACGCTGTAGATTATGCGATCTCCCTTCTCGAGGAGGCAGGCTACAAGTTCACAGATGACGGAATGCTTTCCGATGAGACTCCGATCTCTCTTACCTATCTGACAAATGACGGCACAGGCCATATCGCTGTTGCGGAAGTTATGCAGCAGGATTTAGCTGAGATCGGCATCGACCTCAAGATCGATACACGTGAGTGGAATGTCTTCCTTGATGAGAGAAAGGCAGGCAACTTCGACTTCGCGCGTGAAGGCTGGCTCGCAGACTTCAACGACCCGATCAACATGCTTGAGATGTGGACAACAGACTCCGGCAACAACGACTGCCAGTTCGGCCGTTGATCACGGATCAAATGAATAATTAAAATAACGGCACCGGGGTGCAGCCCGAAAGGGTCTGCGCTCCGGTGTTTTCTTTGCAGGGAATTACTTGTTAGAGGGCGTAAAATCATATAAAATTAAAGGATAGAAGCCGCGCAGTGATAAAGGTGCTGCGCACTTTGCGCGGCCGGCAGGAAAGCCGGGGCGTTCTTGATTTCTGTTGCGTTCAAGGTTTCTCGATGACCTGCTTAGTATAATAAATGTAAGGAGATCCGTATGTTCGACGATCCGAAAAATATTGAGAGAATGAAAAAATGGAAATTGGGCGATCCCATGATCAATGAGCACGACTTCTGGCAGGATGAGGACTATGCTGCTCCCGATAAAGAGAAGGAGAAGATGGTCCTGAAGCTGGCCACCATGATCACGGACCGTTATGTAAAACGCTACACAAGGCAGCTGAATAACCGGGATCCGGAGTACTGGGCCCTGGACCGCATTTTTTCGAAGGAGGAGATCGCTTTTCTTCTCTCCTTCAAGAAGACCAGAGTTCCCTACACCGTGCGGGAACTGGCTGAAATGAACAATATGTCCGTTGAGGACACGAAAAAGATGGTAAAGCATCTCACATGGACCGGTATCCTTGAGATGGTACGCCGCGAGGACGGCAGGAAGGAGCAGATGTATAATCTGCCGATTTTTGTTCCGGGCTCCGCGGAGTTCATGGTCATGAATGATAAGCTGACGGACCGGCATCCTGAACTGTTCACCTTCTTCAACCTGATGACACAGCTGCCGCTGGCGGGTGTCACACAGATGGTGCCGCCGGGAGGCGCAGGCATCGGCATGCATGTCATTCCGGTCGAGAAGGCGATCGAGCAGGAGAGCAGATCTGTCTCCATTGAGCATATTACCCACTGGCTGAATAAATATGACAAATATTCCGTCGGCATCTGCACCTGCCGCAAGCAGCAGACCGCCCGCGGTGAGGGTACCGGCGACATCGAGGGCGAATATTGTATCGGCGTGGGCGATATGGCGGAATACTGTGTCAAGAGAGGCATGGGTCGTTACCTGACCTATGATGAGGTCCTCGAAATTCTTGAGAGAGCAGAACGGCACGGGTATGTGCATCAGATCACCAACATAGACGGTGAGAACAAGATCGTTGCGATCTGCAACTGTGCGCCCGGAGTCTGCAACGCTATCCGCACATCCCAGCTGTACAATACACCGAATATGTCCGCATCGGCTTACCGCGCTCATGTCGAGAAAGACAAATGTGTCGCCTGCGGCAAATGTGTCGAAGTCTGTCCGGTCGGCGCCGCAAAGCTTGGCCAGAAACTCTGCACAAAGCACGGAGAGGTCACCTATCCTGTGAGCGAGCTCCCCGACAGCAAGGTCTGGGGGCCGGACAAATGGAATTATAATTACCGCGACACAGCCAAAATCAACTGCTACGATACAGGTACATCGCCGTGTAAAACGGCATGTCCCGCCCATCTTGCCATTCAGGGCTATATTAAGATGGCGGCAGAGGGACGTTACCGCGAGGCCCTTGAACTGATCAAGCAGGATAATCCGTTCCCGGCTGTATGCGGTGCTGTCTGCAACCGCCGGTGCGAGGACGCATGCACGCGAGGGACCATCGACCAGCCGCTGGCGATTGATGAAGTCAAGAAGTTTATTGCAGACCTTGATCTGAATGCCGAAACACGCTATATCCCGCTCTGTGAAAACGGTGAGGGCAAGTTCTTTACGCAGAAAATAGCTGTGATCGGTTCCGGACCGGCAGGTCTTTCCGCGGCTTATTTCCTGAGAAGAAACGGCTATCCGGTCACTGTATTTGAAAAAGAGAGCAGGCCGGGCGGCATGCTCCTGAACGGCATTCCGAGCTTCAGACTGGAGAAAGATGTTCTGAATGCCGAGATCGATGTCATCCGTGAGATGGGTGTCGAGATACGCTGCGGTGTAGAGGTCGGTAAAGATATCACCCTGGATGAGCTGAGAGCGGAAGGATATAAAGCATTTTATATAGCAATCGG
This sequence comes from uncultured Lachnospiraceae bacterium, assembly GCA_946535445.1. GTDB lineage: Bacteria > Bacillota > Clostridia > Lachnospirales > Lachnospiraceae > Chordicoccus. The sequence goes on along the minus strand of CAMNDN010000048.1, from coordinate 1,206 downwards.
AGCACAGGGCGGCCGTATGACGGGGGTTCCGGGCGAGGACGCTGAAGGCGTTCAGACAGGCGTTGAGTTCTTAAAGAAGGTCAATCTCATTATGAACGACGCTCCTTCGGCCGACAGCAACGCGGAAACAGATGACATGAGCGTACCGACGTTCCTTTCCGGCGAGACGGTCGTAGTCGGCGGCGGAAATGTCGCAGTCGATGTGGCCCGTACTGCAATCCGTTCCGGCAGCTCCCGGGTCACGATGCTCTGCCTTGAATCCCCGGCAGAGATGCCGGCAGCTCCCGATGAGATCGCGGAAGCGAAAGAAGAAGGCATAGAAGTCATGAACGGCTGGGGACCGAAGGAGATCCTTACCGAGGACGGAAGAGTCAAAGCGGTCGTCTTCGAGAGATGCGTGTCTGTATTTGATGAATATCACCGGTTCGCTCCTCAGTACGATGAGGAAGAGACCATCACGATTCCGTGCTCGAATGTGCTGCTTTCAATCGGACAGAGCGTACAGTGGGGGAATCTGCTCGACGGTTCGAAGGTCGAGATACGCCCGAACGGCACGGCGATCGCGAATCCGGTCACGTATCAGACCGGAGAGCCGGATATATTCATAGGCGGAGACGTCTTCTCGGGACCGAAATTCGCGATCGACGCCATCTCCGCGGGACGCGAGGGATATGAGTCCATTAACAGATTTGTCCATCCGGGCAACTCCCTTACGATCGGAAGAGACTTAAGGCAGTTCAATGAGCTGGATAAGGATGATCTTGAGATCGAGACATTTGACAATGCGAAGCGCCAGATCCCCGGCCATAAGCAGGGGGTGGCGAAGGAGACATTTGCGGATCTGAGACTTCCTCTCACGGAGGAGCAGATCCGGATCGAGGCAGCAAGATGCCTCGGATGCGGCGCAACGACTGTCGATGTGAACCGCTGTATCGGATGCGGTCTCTGCACGACAAGATGCTCGTTCGACGCGATCCATCTGCATCGGGATATGCCTGCTGCAAGTACGATGGTCCGCTGTGAGGACAAGCTCAGTGTCATTGCGCCGTATGCTGCGAAGCGCGCCGGGAAGATTGCTGTCTCCAAAGTCAGAAAATCTAAATAACTAAGGGTTGAGTTAATAACTAAAACTTTCCATACTACAGTGCTTAAGTGCGCCTCATCGAAATATTGCTGCGCAGGGACGCTCCCGCTCGGTCTCGCTGG
>CAMNDN010000047.1:0-13706 GCA_946535445.1 uncultured Lachnospiraceae bacterium | reverse complement strand
GACCGATGAGGTCGTGGAACTCGTCGCAGTGATCGTATATGAATAAATAGAAGAATAAATAGAAGAAAACAGCTGCAACAAAACGCTATGACAGCGATTTGTTGCAGCTGTTTTTTCTTCATCGCGCAATACTCGTGACGTGAGTCTGCAATACGTGCGCAAAGTGAAATCCGGCTTCATCGTGAGTCCAATCGCCCAATGAGATGAACGCTTTGCCCGGAGGCGCAGGAATTCGGTTCAGATTGATGTCAGTTGACGCGCTCATTTCCCCAGAAGAACAGGGCTACCGTTCCCGGTCCTGTATGGCTGCCGATCGTCGTTCCGATATCATTGATCTCGACCTTGCCGTTCAGCTTCGGAAATGCTGCTTCGACAGCATCCGCGACAGCCCGCGCGTCGTCATAGCAGTCCGATTGGGAAATGTAGCATTTGCCCGAGTAATCAAGACCGCCTTCGGCCTGTTCTTTCATTTTGTTCAAGATCGCGTGTATGACTTTTTTCTTGCCGCGGTGCTTTTCGCGGGCAATCAGTCTGCCCTTGTAATCGACGTTGAGAAGAGGGCAGATATTCAGGAGCTGGCCGATCGCGCCGGATGTTTTTGATACACGTCCGCCCCGGATCAGGTAAGTAAGATCGGATGTGAAGAACCAGTGCTGGCAGTTCAGCTTGTTGTCTTCCGCCCATTTTCGAAGCTCATCGATATTCATCCCGGAATCTCTGAGATCGGCAAGTTTATCCATCAGAAGCCCGTATCCGGAAGAGGCAGCCAGTGAGTCGACGATATAGATCTTTCTCTCCGGATACCGTTCCCGAAGATCCTGAGCAGCCAGTACTGCGGAGTTGATGGAGCCGGAAATTCCGGAGCTCAGTGTGAGATGCAGGATATCTTTTCCCTCTTTCAGAAATTTTTCAAAATACTCTTCATATTCGCCTACACCTACCTGAGAGGTTTTTGTCTCGGCCCCTTCTCTCATCTTCTGATAAAAATCTTTAAGCGGAATGGATTTTCCGAGATCATCCGGATGCGATTCGCCGTCTATTTCAAAATGGAAACATACATATTGAATATTGCGCAGCGCAAGATGCTCAGCGGTGAGGTCAGCAGTGGAGCAGCAGCTCAGAATATAATCAGTCATTGTAGTTCTCCTTATTATTGAGTTTTATTTCACATGTACCCGGTGGCTGAAGCCGCGGAAATTCTGCGTCAGAGATCCAGATACTCTCTGAGAGCAGCCAGCTGGTCTCTGGCATCGTTATAGCCAAGATAATAAAGCTCCCCGAGTTTATCCATATTGCTCTCGACCCTCGATACATTGGGACGCACGGAGGGCGCGATCATGAAAATGCGGCCGCTCTCATGCAGCTTCTCCAGTTTTTCCGCGTCCTCATTGTAGCGCTTGTTGCTTCCTGCGAGGGTTTCGGCAAATGCCGGTGTCTTATGGTAGAACCTTCTCGCCATTTTTGTGGAGTTCGTTTTGGTAAGGTTATAGCGGAAGTCGGCGTCACGAGTCCTTACGACAACGATCTTCTCATATCCATGGGAGAGGGCCCAGTCTATCGCTATTTTGCAGCTGCATCCGCCGTCGAGGAAATACTCCCCGTCGACTTCTACCGGACGGGAAATGAACGGCATGGAGGCGGAGGCGCGGACAGCCTGGAAAATATCGTCGCACGCATCCCGGTCAAAGTAGCGTACCTCTCCTGACGGATAATTCGTCGTGACAGCGATATATTTTCTTCTGGGATCGAAAAAACGATCGTGGTCAAGCGGGTCTATTTTGTCATACTCGTTGTAGGCAAAATCAAAACCGATCAGTCCCTGATTTTTCTGGAAAGCCTTCATGCCCACATACCTGCTGTCATGGCGGTAGGTAAGATTCAGGCGGGCGGAACGGCCGATCTGACCGGACATATAATTCATTCCGTTCAGAGCCCCTGCGGATGTGCCGATGACCGTCTGGAAATTAATGTCTTCCTCCATCAGAACGTCCAGTACGCCCTCACCGTAAAGTCCGCGGAAGGCACCCCCTTCAAGAACAATACAGCCCTCGGTCAGATTTGTGGATGCCTGACCCTGCGGAAGAAAATCGATGCCTCTGAATATATTTTTGGTCTGGGCATGTACTTCCTGAATTTCCTCCGGCTCACTCTTTTTCCATGTGTAATCGCGTGTGAGTTCGTTCGAGGTGATCTCCCGGATGACTCTGCACGGATTGCCGACGGCAATGACGTTGTCCGGAATATCCTTGTTCACGAGACTTCCGGCCCCGATGACGACATTACTTCCGATCGTGACACCCGGCATGACCGATACACCAGCTCCGAACCATACATTATCACCTACCGTGATCGGCCAGGCGTACTCCAGTCCGGCATTGCGTCTGGGAAAATCAATCGGATGTCCGGCGGTATAAAAACCGCAGTTCGGCGCAATAAAAACATTATCACCGAATCGCACGGGAGCTCCGTCGAGGATCGTGGTGTTGAAATTTGCAAAAAAATTATCTCCGATTTCGATGTTATATCCGTAATCGCAGTAGAACGGGGAACGTATCATAAGATTCTCACCGGTCTTTCCGAGCAGTTCTCTGATGAATCCGTCCCGGCGCGGATCGCTGGGGGTCATCGAATTATATTCAAAACAGGCGTCCTGTGCATGCAGCACTTCACGCAGCAGGGCCTCATCGTAGTTCGCGTCATAGATGAGCCCTGCGTCTCTTTTTTCTTTCTCTGTCATGGATTTTTGCTCCGTATTGGCTGAAGTCGAAATAGCACCAGAATGCATTTTAGCACAAGTGCCGGATCCTATATAGATACAGATTACGGCAATTGTAGTCGATACGTTTTTTTAATTATGAAAAATAAGGGGAGGGAACTTTGATAAGACGTGGCTATATGAGCGATATAGAGCAGGATCCAGACAAACGAATCAGGCGGATTCCGTCTGATTCTTTCATCTTCCCGGGGGTCCGGTCAAGAGAAAACAGATCAGACGAAAGCCGCCCTTCTTTTTCCTTATATCCTATGTGTTCTGGATGAACGTAAAATATTGACGTACCGTTCGTACGCTTCCTTTACTGACTCATAGTCTTTTTCAAGATTTGGAGACGGCTCATTCCTGAGATCTTCGACAAGTGCACAGAGCGGGAGAAGAAGGGGCGTAAGCCCCAGCATACCGGCGTCTCCCTTAAGGCCATGGGCTGTCTGAAAAGCTTCCTCATAGTTTTCATGCAGAAGTGCATGATCGAGTTTTTCAAATCCCGGATCTATGGCAAATTCCGTTACCCAGCGCAGATAAAAATCCGTATCGCCGAAACATCGGTTCATGGCACCGGTTATGTCGCAGCCCCAGGCGTCCAATTTACTTAATATTGTATTCATCGGGTCTCTCCTATGCAGTGAGTAATAGTAAATTTACAGACTTAATCTTCTGCCCGGAACAGTTTTTCTATCAGGTGATTATCCCTTACTTTTGAAAGCTCATTATAAAGCGTTGAAAACAGATGCTCCGGATCGATCGGCTTGCAGAGATAAGCTGTCATTCCGGCATCAAGGCAGCGGCTTTCAGTCTCTGCCTGAACATCTGCAGTCAGAGCTATGATCGGGATGGTCTTCGCATCCATTGATTCGGTATTTCGGATTTCTCTGGAAGCCTCCAGACCGTTCTTAACGGGCATCATGATATCCATCAGGATTGCCTGATAGTGGTATGGACCCTGTTTTCGGAAGAGTTCAACAGCTTCCTGACCGTCACGGGCAAGCTCGACATGCATGCCTTTTTGATCCAGCATCTTAATGATGACCTCGGCGTTGATACGGGTGTCCTCCGCGAGGAGGATCGATTTGCCTGACAGAAGCTTGTCGGAGTAGGTATGATTCTGACGCTGGTTGAGGGATATCTGTTCGTTCGTGGCAATCGGATATTTTAATATGACGCGGAACTCCGTGCCGTGTCCGATCATGCTCCTGCAGGATATGGAGCCGCCCAGAAGGTCAATAAGACTTTTACATATGTACAGGCCGAGTCCGGTTCCTTCACGGGGGTCATCATTGTCGATCTCCTGCTCGAAAGGCATGAACATACGGCTCTGGAATTCATTGCCGATTCCTTTCCCGGTATCGCTGATGATATAGGTGTGTTCGACATCCGTCTCAGTGTATCGCATATGTGTTTCCATGCGGATCGTTCCGCCTGCAGGTGTGAACTTGACGGCATTGCTGAGCAGATTCATGAGGATACGCTCAACGTGCTCTGTGTCCATCAGGACATACCGGCTCTGGCACCCGTGAATGATGAAATGGAAAGTCTGACCGGCTTCTCTTGCCCGCTCCCGGATGATTGTGTGGATATCCTCCAGGAGGGCATCTTCCTGGACAGCATGGCTGACAGTTACGATCTTGCCGGCATTGATGCGGCTTGTTTCAAGGATCTCCTCGATGAGACTCATAAGATAGCGGCTCGATGCCTGTATCTTTTCCAGGTTATCCCGGACCGTATCGGAAAGGCTTGTGTCTTCCAGACTGAGCTGTGTAAGTCCGAAGATGGCAGTCATCGGTGTGCGCATATCATGACTCATATGTGACAGGAAGGTCTCTTTTTCACGTCCGGAGCGAACTGCTTCGCGGAGAGCACGGGCCATCTCCTCGATCTGCTGCTGATCGTCGATCTGTTTCGTCGTATCAATAAATGTGATGACCAGTCCCTTTACCCTGACGGATTCGGAAGATGAATCAGGCAGAATCTCACCGTTGGTCTGGACACGGTAAGGCGCAATGCGGATGAGATAAGTCTTTCCGCCTATGGAAGCACAGTTGCGCTCGACTGCCTTCATTGTTGTCAGGACTTCCCTGCAGATGGAAAGAAGGTCTATTGTCACGAAATTGTAAGAGATATAGCGGAGAGACCGGCCGACATCCTGATCGGCAACATTGAACTCGGAAGCTACATACTCGGTAAATTTGCGGATGTTGAGGTCCCTGTCGACCATCAGAATACCGACGAGGGTCGTTGACAGGAAGTTGGCCATGTCATCATTCAGGCCGGCCAGTTCGGATACCTTGGACTGGTATTCCGAATTGACGGTATAGAGTTCTTCGTTCACCGACTGGAGTTCTTCGTTGGAACTCTGGAGCTCTTCATTTGCCGTGAGCAGCTCTTCATTTGCAGCCTGCAGCTCCGCGTTGACTGATTCCAGCTCGGATACGGTCTGACGCAGATTATCCTGTGTGACTTTAAGGTCACGCTCCAGGTTGGCGATCCGCTGTGCCGCTGCGGTATCGATCCTGTATTCCTGCAGGTCTCCTTCGATGGGCTGATTTCCCCGCACGAACGCGATTGCGGTATATCCCGTATATCCTCCGACCTTATCCTTGACAGGCTCCGCAATGATGGAGATGTTTTCGAAAGTATCCTCCAGTAAGACCGGGATCTTCACATATCCGACACGTTCCTGCTTCTCCCGGCTGTCCTTGAGCACTGTGGAGACTGCGATCTTGAGATCGTTCCGGATCAGGGCAAATATATCCAGGGTCACCGCTCCTGTCGGCATGGAGATGAGCTTTGAGCAGTCTCCGTAGGTGCGGGTCAGCTCATTATTCTCGTTGACGAGGAAACATGCCGGCATGAGGGATTCAAATATCGAAGTATCCAGTTCACTTGGGCTGTACTGCACATCCTGAGTCTCCGGTCTTTGAGGCTGAATCGGAAGGAGCGGTATATCCACGGCCTGCATGGAGTAATTGATGCGGTCATGGGTGGGAGCCTTTCCGGATGCATTATGGACAAATATTTTTTCGTTGGGGCAGAAAGTGCGGAACACATCATCATAATTGATGACCGATTCTGAGCGGCCGAGGAAAAGATATCCACGGTCGTTCAGAGCCATGTGGAAGATCGCGAACAGGTTCCGCTGCAGGACAGTCTGGAAATAAATCAGCAGATTGCGGCAGCTGATGAGATCCAGTTTGCCGAAGGGCGGATCCTGGAATACATTATGCTGGGCAAATACGATCATCTGCCGGATATCGTGGCGTATGAAGTATTTGTTCCCCTTTCTCGCAAAGTAGCGGGAGAGCCTTGTGACGCTGACATCCTCGATGATGTTGTCCCCATAGACACCGCGGCCGGCGACGCTGATGGAGTCGGAGTCCAGGTCTGTCGCAAAAATCTTGATATCGCGCCTGATGTTCAGCTCTTCCATGGCCTCCATGAAAAGAATAGCGATGGAGTAGGCTTCCTCACCTGTGGAACAGCCGGCGACCCACACACGGATCTGTTCTGATTTCTGGGCATTCTGAAGAAGCGTTTTAATGACACGGTCCTTTAAGACGTCAAAGTAATCCGGATCTCTGAAGAAGCTGGTAACTCCGATCAGGACCTCCTTGGCGAGCAATTTGGCTTCTTCCGGATTATTGGACAGATAATTGACGTATTCCTGAAGGTTTCTGTTGTGTGTGACCACCAGACGCCGTTCTACACGCCTGAGGATCGTCGTCTGTTTATAATAGGTATAATTTATATTGGTAACTGTTTTTAATATCGCGAAAACACGCCCCATCAGATCGCTGTCTGTCAGCTGGAGCTGTGTGCTGGAGTCCACCAGAGACGCCGAGATATGCGCCATCTCCCGTGCTATATTGTCGGGCGTCTGGACGATATCGACAAATCCTGTGGATATTGCGTTCCGGGGCATACCGTCAAATTTGGAGCTTTCAGGTGACTGTACGATGATGACGCCGTTCTGCTCTTTAATAGAACGAATGCCGTTGGTGCCGTCTGAGCCCGTTCCCGAAAGGATCACAGCCACCGCGCGATTTTCATAAGCCGATGCAAGTGAGCGGAAGAAAATGTCGATCGGGTGGTTTATTTTCTGGTGATTATATTCTCTCAGGCGAAGAATATCCGATACGATTTCCAGATTATAGCGGGGTGGAATCATATAGATATGATTTCGAAGAACGCGCATGCCGTCACGTGCCTCTATGACAGGCATGCTGGTGTATTTGCCCAGAATATCCGTGAGCAGGCTCTTGTGATCGGGGGCAAGGTGCTGGATAATGACGAACGCCATGCCGGTATTTCCGGGAAGAAATGTAAGGAACTGCTGAAGTGCTTCAAGTCCTCCGGCTGAAGCGCCTATGCCGACAACGCAGCTGGGCTGAAGTTCCTGACGGGGTTTTTCAGAGATGCAATCCATTTTATACCTCCGCATTTGTAAAGTCTGCGGTTCTTCCAAGCAGACGAAAATCCGTAAAGCAGCTGATATTTACATCATGCATACATTGTAGTATCTTTTGCCGGAAGATTCAAATCAAATTGGGATGTTGGTTAAAAACAATAAAAAAATATCTGAATTCTACTCTTTTAAATTTATTAATCTTGTGGAATATGTTAAAATGAATTTGTCGAATATATAAAAAACTTTACATATGTGCGGCTTAAAATAATGTTTTATGCAAGGAAAATAGATGCAGAATAATAATTCTCTGCAAATTTAAAAAAATATGAAGTGACTGACAAATCCTCATGAAGGTAAAGGTGGCTGTCTTTGGATAAAGATTATGGATTGATCGAATTAATACTGAATTCTTCAGATGCAGGTATAATCGTATGCGATTTAGAGACCGGCAGTATTCTTTATGTCACAAAAAATATTGATGATTATTTTAAGGATCTCAATGTAAAAGAGTATACGGGCAGGAGTTGTCAGGAGTTATTCGCGGATGCGGCGTATGACTCCGGTATCCGGATTCTTGAAAAAATCAGTTCCGGTAAAGAATATGAAATCGTAGAGTACTTTGAGCAGCGGAAAAAGTGCATCAGAGCGAAGGGAAGGGTGCTGGCTTATGAAGGCAACAGAGCCATGGCCCACTATTTTTATGACATAACAAAGGAGCATCATCTTCAGACAAGTCTTCGCAACAGGTATTATTCCGAGATAACAATGATGTCGGGGGTATCTCCCTATGCACTTGGGACCTACCGCATCAATCTTACCCGCAATACAATGGAAATCCCGCTGGGAAAGACTCCGGAGGGAATGGGTTTTCTGAATCCGATGAGTGTGGATTCTCTGTTCCGCTTTTTTGCGGGGCGATGCGGGGAGAGAGAAGAGGAGAAGACGTTTGCATCGATTTTTGACCGTCGAAAGCTCCTCCATGAATATGAGAGAGGAATTTCCAGGTTCTCTCTGGAACATACTTTCTATATGGAAACAAGTCGGGTCACATGGATCACAACGTCCGTCAATATGGCCAAAAATGTTGATACAGGTGATGTAGAGGCGATTCTGTACACGGTCGATATCAACCGTGAGAAGACCATGGAAGAGCTCCTGAACACCGTGGCGGATAATGATTATGACGGAATTTATCTCATTGACGGGGAAATGTCCCGGGCATATGATCTTTATAATATGAGGCGCCATCCGGGACACCGCATCTCTGAGAGCGGAATACCTTACAGAAAACTGGTCGAGCGGATCCTGATGAAGATACCGAAGAATTCGGATTCATATCTGGAAGTTTTTGAGATGCTCACGCTGGAAAATATCCGACGGGAGCTGAGACGCAGACCAAACTATACCGTTTATTTTGATGTGGCCGATGAGAACGGCATGATGCGGCATAAGAAGTCTTCATTCTATACGATAGATGGGCCGGGGATGCTGATCTGCAATACCGTACAGGATATCAGCGGTGTCGTTGAGAATGCCATGGAGCGTCAGAACGAGCTTCAGGATGCGCTGGAAAAAGTGCAGAATGCCCTGAATGCGAAGAATGATATTCTCTATCGGCTCAACAGAGATATCCGCCTGCCTCTCAGCGCAGTCATCGGTCTTGCTGAGGTCGCGAGACTTGATGCGAACAAGGAGGGGATCCCGGATTATCTTGACAGGATCATTCGGGAAGGTGCCGCGATCCGTACGATCATAGACGATATGCTGGATCTCCACAGGATCGAGCACAGAGGCGTTGTGCTGGTACCTGAGCGGATGGATCTTGCGGAATTTTTCGGGATCCTGGAAGCAAAGCTCCTGCCGCGGGCAGGTGAACGAGGACTTCGATTTTCCATCAAGGTCGGCAGTCATGTTCCGCAGCAGATCATGGCAGACCGCTATCGGTTGGAGCAGGTGCTGACAAGGCTTCTGGAAAACACATTTGACTATAATGCCAACGGAGAGAGTGTCACTCTCCTTGTCACTGAGAGTGCTCGTGAACACAACAGAACGACATTAAAGTTCTCTATTCTTGACACATCGACCGGTTTGAATGCGGAGTATCTGTCTTCTGTCTTCGAGCCGGTGGATCCGAAGGTCATCGTGAAAATCGAGAGACCCGAGCAGCTTGATCTGGGACTTATTCTGGCTAAGAATAACCTCGCTGCCATGGGGGGCAGAGTCTCTGTCGAGAGCGCGGAAGGGCAGGGAAGCCGCGTTACGGTCACGCTGACATTCCCGATTTCCTACGGTCAGGGAGAGACATTCTTAAGGTTTGCTCAGGATGAACAGCGTGGTTACAATTTCCGCAGGGGACGCATTCTTCTTGTGGATGATCATAAAATCAGTCTTGAGATCGGCGTGAAGATGCTTGAAAAGGTCGGCATGGAAGTGGTCACAGCCATGAACGGTGAGGAAGCTGTACATACATTCCGCGATGAGAAGGGAAAATTCGATCTTATTTTCATGGATATTCAGATGCCGCTCATGGATGGTCTTGAGGCAACAAGTATCATACGCAGCGAAAGTGCTCTGGGCGGAGACCGTGTACCGATCGTGGCTATGACGGCAAATGCCTATGAGGAAGATATAAGGGTAAGCCTTGATGCCGGAATGAATGAACATCTGACAAAACCATTTACCCCGAACGAACTTTATCGGGTGATGGCAAAATTTATAGGCTGATGACACAGTCAATATCATCTGATTTTTAATTTGAGGAATGAGCGCCGGAGCAGGGGGATGAAACTCTCTGCTTCGGTCTTTGTGTTCAGCTCTTTCTGCGAGGATACGCAGGGATTCGCTTTGGAAGATGTCGGCTGACGCTGATTTGAATAATAATTTGGAGTATGATTATGGTAATTAAGCGTGATTTTATTTATACATTAAAAGGAAAGAACCGTCCGCTTCATATCTGGCTGCCGGATGATTACGATGAGACTGATGAGAGTTATCCCGTTATGTATTTCTTTGATGGACATAATCTCTTTTTTAATGAAGATGCCACTTTCGGAAAAAGCTGGGGACTGTACGAGTTTCTGAAACAGTGGCCGAAAAACATTATTGTCGTGGGAATCGAATGCGGGCATGAGGGAGAGGAGCGTCTCTCCGAGTATAGTCCTTACCGAACAAAGACCGGATTTCTCAGCAGATATGAAGCCCTGGGAGAGGCGACTATGGAGTGGATCGTTCACGAAATCAAGCCCATGATCGACAGGGAATACCGTACGCTTCCGGAACGCAGTTGTACGGGAATTGCGGGATCAAGCATGGGAGGACTCATGTCCGTATATGCCGTCGCCCGCTATAATGAGGTATTCTCGAAAGCTGCATGTGTATCAAGTTCTATCGTTTACTGCCGCAATCAGCTTCTTCATGAGATGAATCAGAATGTGATGGATCCGGATACACGAGTTTTCCTGTCATGGGGAACCCGTGAAGCCCGGGGAGTCTTCGATCCCGATAAAGAGGATACCGTCAGCTATACCTATAAATGCAATAAGGCAGTCGAGAATCGTATACTAAAGGCAAATGCGACACCGATGTTATATTGTCAGATCGGTGGAGGACACTGCGAGGCAGACTGGGAAAAGCAGGTACCGATTTTCATGGATTTTCTGTGGAGATGCTGAAGTGATTTCGGATGATCTTCCGTGCAATCCTGCAGGAAGACCCGGATGCTGCGTCAAAAAAATCATCTTCCTTATTGAAGAGCTGTATAAAAAGTGTTACAATCCGCAAAAGCAAAATTGTAATGTTTTTATTTGACCGGGTCATACGCATATGACCGGAGAGGAGTGAAAATGAGCGACAACAAGAGACCGGAGACAATGGAACGCATCACAACGCCGGAACTCGCACAGGCATTTATTGAGGAGCAGGTCAGGGCTCTTCAGGCACAGATCGGTGATGGAAACGTTTTGCTTGCACTTTCGGGCGGCGTAGATTCATCTGTCGTTGCGGCACTGCTGATCAAGGCTGTAGGAAAGCAGCTTACATGTATTCATGTTAATCACGGCCTTATGCGTAAGGGCGAGAGCGAGCAGGTCATTGAAGTATTCAGGAACCAGCTCGGTGCCAACCTGATTTATATCGATGCAACAGACCGCTTCCTTGACAAGCTGGCCGGTGTTGACGATCCGGAGCAGAAGAGAAAGATCATCGGCGGTGAGTTCATCGAAGTTTTCGATGAAGAGGCTGCTAAGCTTACGAATATCGGTTTCCTTGGCCAGGGAACAATTTATCCGGACATTCTTGAGAGTGATGGCATCAAGGCACATCATAATGTCGGCGGACTTCCGGAAGACGTCAAGCTGGAGCTTGTTGAGCCGCTGAAATTCCTTTTCAAGGATGAGGTCCGTGTGGTAGGCCATGAGCTTGGTCTGCCGGATAACATGGTATACCGTCAGCCGTTCCCGGGTCCGGGTCTTGGCGTTCGCTGCGTAGGAGCAATCACACGTGACCGTCTCGCGGCTCTGCGTGAATCTGACGCCATCCTTCGAGAGGAGTTCGAGAAGGCCGGTCTTGCAGGCAAGGTATGGCAGTATTTCACGGTCGTTCCGGATTTCAAGTCCACCGGAATCAAGGACGGCAAGCGCGCATGGGAGTGGCCGGCAATCATCCGTGCGGTCAACACGAAGGATGCCATGACTGCTACAATCGAGCATGTTGACTGGGAAGTTCTCGACAGGATCACACAGAGGATCACGAGTGAGGTGCCGGGTATTAACCGTGTGCTTTATGATCTGACTCCGAAGCCGACGGGAACAATCGAATTCGAATAATTAAGGAAATCCTCTGCTGAGAGAAATGTCCCGGCAGGGGATTTTGTAATTTATATACCATTCTTTCCGATTTTTATATCGAATTTGGATTATGTAAAAGGCTGGGGACTTGCTTACAAAGAGTATAAGAATTATTATATTGTATAGATATTAAGAAGGCTCTCACCTCTACGACGCAGAGGTGGAGAGAGGAGAAGGGGTCCCTGAATCAGGAGGAAATTAATATGATTTTTTGGTATAGAAACTCTGTCTTGGCATCTCTTGTAAGTATTATCGGCTGCGTAATCGTCATTACCGGAATAGCAGGATTACGAGACAGGGAGATCGGAGTGGGGCCCGGGATTCTTGTGATTGTCGCCGGCATAGGTATTGCCGCTCTCGGAAAAGTGATCAGTGATAGGAAAGCACAGAAAAAAACAGAACAGGCACGGACGGCGCAGCCCGGGGGAAAAGCAGGGAGTACAGCTCGTTATACGGAAAATACAGGATATGCAGAAAGAAGCACATCACAGAATGCCGGGAACACAAAAAAGACTAAAAATCCGGATAAGGAACTTGAAGAAATCATCAGACAGGCAGAAGGTTATGCAGAAAAAGAAGAGTATCACAAAGAGCTGGAGACTCTTCTGTCCGGATTATCTATAGATTCGGGTAATGCAGTTCTTCTGAATCGTATCGGTCGGGCTTACCGTCATGTGGGAGATTATAACGCTGCACTGGATTACTATTTCCGATCTGCAAAAGTAGACCCGAATGACCTCTCGATCGGTACGAACATAGCTGTTGCCTATTACTATTTAGGGGAGTATGAAAAGGCAGATCAATACTTTCAGGGAGAAATCACCCGGCTGGAATCGATGAACAATCACGAATCCAGAAGTATGCTTGGTATTACTTACGCAAATTATGCACTGTGCATAGGAAAGATGGGAGATCTGAACAGAGCGAGAGAGTTTCTGTCAAAGGCAGAGCGTGCCGGATATAAGAAATGTGATGTGATCTGGAACATGCTTATGAGAGCATAGAATCTCCAGTCGGTACATCAGCGTGAGAAGGAAAGAGCTCCATCCTCCTGGAAACGAAAAAAGAGCTTTGCATTGGCAGCATCAGCAGCCAAATGCAGGGCTCTTTTATAAGTTAACGGTTTTCCTGACGATCCTTGCGCATATGTAAGAATAAAAGAATCTCTGTAATTGATTTATCCGGCCAAATAAATATATAATGAATAAAGAAAGAAATTGTGGTATGCCAAAATCTAAAGGAGAGAAAAAGATGGCTGCAAAGAAAACAAACAATAAAATTGCTGAGAAGGAAAGTACAGAGAAGACAGCTGCAGTAAAGGCAACGACAGAAGAGAAAACTGCCCCGAAAAAACCTGCATCAAAGAAAGCTGCTCCGAAAAAAACGCCAGCTAAATCAACTACAGCTAAGAAAGCTGCTCCGAAAAAGGCGTCAGCTAAAACAGCTGCAGCTAAAAAAACTGCAGTGAAAGAGGCTGCAGTGAAAGAAGCTGCTGTGGAAGAGGCTGCAGTGAAAGAAGCTGCTGTGGAAGAGGCTGCAGTGAAAGAGGCTGTAGTGGAAGAAGCTGCAGTTAAAGAAGCTGCAGTGAAAGAAGCTGTAGTGGAAGAAGCTGTAGTGGAAGAAGCTGCAGTGAAAGAAGCTGCGGTGGAAGAGGCTGCAGTGGAAGCTGCAGGTAATGAGATTC
>CAMNDN010000046.1:0-14009 GCA_946535445.1 uncultured Lachnospiraceae bacterium | reverse complement strand
TCTGCCTGCTTATTCACGCCGGAGAGCACCATCATGGAAGACGGGATCCCGTATCTTTCGCATATTCTTTCCTCACCGGGAGAGCAGATCTCGAAAGCATCCACCTTATCGGCAAGATACGGAACCAGGAAGGGATTGGCTTTAATTGCGTAGATGATCCGGGCACGTCCATTTGTCAGTTCACGGATACGATCCACACGGCTTCTCAGGATTTCCGCGTCAAAGATGTAGGCGGGCGTCTTGGCGGCATTTGCATCAGTATTCTCCTGACCGAAGTATTTCAGATAATCTGTGTAATTCATATCTTCCTCGTAAAAACTAATAAAATTCAAAGCAACTTGATTATCGGGTCCGCAAAGCGGTTCCGGCAGTATTTCTCACTCGCCGAAAGCAGCTCATTAATGTCTTCTTCTCTTTACGAGATATGTTTCCGTCAGGATCTTGCGGTCGATCTTGCCATTCTTCGTGATCGGAAGCTCCGGAAGCTGACGGAACACATTCGGAATCATGAATTTGGGAATACGTGTCCCCAGCTGCTGAGAAAGTTCCTTCTTATCTATATCCCCGACATAGAAAGCGTTGATTTTATTATTTTCAAATATACAGCACGCCCTCTCGATCTGTGGTACCGCGTCCATAGCCGCTTCAATCTCTCCGAGCTCGATCCTGTGGCCCATGTGTTTGATCTGGAAGTCCTTGCGGCTGGCAAAACAGATCTGCCCCTCTTCATTATAATAGGCAAGGTCTCCGGTCCGGTAGATCGGCTCAAGATATTTCTTATTGAGAGGATTCTGTACGAATGCCCTGGCTGTCTGCTCGGGATTATTGTAATAGCCGAGCGCCAGTGCAGTACCCGATACACAGATCTCGCCATTTACATTCTTATCTGTGACCAGTTTATTCTCCTCGTCGAGCAGAAAAACTTTCTCATTCGGGAACGGAATACCGCTCGGCAGCACCTCCCCGCGTTCATACATGCGGTCTACGATAAAATATGTACAGTTGCAGGTAATTTCCGTCGGACCGTAAAGGTTTACGAATGTGGCTTCCGGCAGGGCTTTCTGCCACTCTGTCAGATGGCGGATCGGCATGACCTCCCCGGAGAAGAGGACCTTCTTCACATCTGTCGGTACTCTGTACTCGAATCCGCCGAGCTGTGAGATGATACACATAGCGGAGACTGCCCAGATGAGTACGGTGCAGTGCCTGTCACAGATGAAATCCAGAAGTTTGACCGGAATCGAGAAATACTGTGTCGGAATGATCTGCATGGTCGCACCGCAAGCAATCGTCGAATAGATATCCTTGACAGATACATCAAAGTCAAAGGGAGCCTGATTTCCGATGATATCTTCACTCGTTATACCGAAAAGATCCGTAAAAATATCGATAAAATCAATAACAGAGCGATGACCCACGACGACTCCTTTCGGAACTCCGGTGGAACCCGATGTGAAATTACAGTAAAGCGGGTCTATATCGAGTGCTCCTGCGCGGATGCCTGCGAGCAGCTCCCTGTCGCTGTCCGTCTCTTCCTCCGGCAGCTGCGCCAAAATATCTTCCAGATAGAAAATACGGCCGTCATAGGCAAATTCCGCGATCTCCTCATCGTATGTGTGGGAAGTGATAATAAAATCCTGCTCCAGAGCAGCAAGTATATCCAACAGTCTGGATCTAGGCTGTCTGGTATCGAGAAGAGAGTAAAAACAGCCTGCGTAGACAGCTCCGAAGAAAACGCAGATCGTATCGACGCTCTTACCCATAAAGACGGGGATCGGCTGCCTGCTGTCCTGCGCAATGCGGGCCAGAGAGCATCCTATCCCGCGTGCTTTATGTACAAGTTCTCTGTATGTGATCTCTTTTTCCGGGTCGGCAAATGCGATTTTATCCGGGCTTGTAAAAGCTGCCCGTTCCAGATATTCCAGTATATTCTTCACTATAAGCTCCTTTTGATTGTTCTCACTGCCTCCGTTTCTTCCGGCAGCATCTATATGTCCGCGTACGTATTATAACATCGTTTTATCTCATGGAAAATGAAATTTCCTGTAAAGAAAAAACCCGGAGCAGCCAAATGTTCAATTGCCTGCTCCGGGTTGAACCGATTCCGATAATCTATTTACTGATATGGTGGGACAGCATGGCCAGCGATGAAGCAAGATTTTCGTTCTGTACCAGAACACCTTCCGGAACGATCAATCTGACCAGCGCAAAGTTCCAGATCGCCCTGATTCCGGCCCTGCAGAGGGAATCCGCTATATGCTGTGCTGCCTCGGAAGGGGTGGTAATGATGCCGATGGGTATCTGCCTCTCCCTGCAGAAGGTTTCCATCTCAGCTATATCATAGACGGGAATTCCGGATATCTCCTGACCGATGAGATTCGGTCTGACGTCAAATGCTGCAACAAGAGTAAGCCCGTACTCCGAGAACTCATGGTTTCCGAGAAGAGCCCGTCCCAGTGAACCGGCACCCACTATAATAGCCTCTTTTCTGTCGTTGCAGCCCATATACTCAATGATATCCTCGATCAGTTCATCGACCGGAAAGCCTGCCTTCGGTTTCCCCTGCGTCGAAGAAACGGCGGCAATATCCTTTCTCACAAGGACATCATTCAATTTCAGCTCATTTGCGATCGATGTTGCGGAAATCGTCTTGATCCCATTCTCCCGCGCCCGCTCGAGGCAATGCAGATAATACGGCATTCGTTGCAGCGCCTGTATCGTGATTGTTGTGGTCTTCTTTTCCATTCCGGCAGCCTTGTTCCCTTCCTATTTCAATATGTACTAATTCAGTATAACATAATCACAATTAAAAATCTAAGATTATGTAATATTCGACCGCAGGGAGTCATAATAATTTATAATAGCCTGTCTAATTGTATCATTTGCAAAACAAGTCAAATATGATAACATGATTACTGTGCCAAAAGTATCATTCTGAGACGTTATCATAACAATCATGCAGATGAAAAAAAGAGGTATTATTATATATGGCTGAAGAAAACAGAAAAAAACATCGCAGAGAGCTCACGAAAGCTCAGCGTGAGAGAAGGGAACGGGAACGCAAGCGAATCGTCATGCTCAGAGCGGCAAGCATAGCATCCCTCCTGATCATCCTTGCGGTAGCGGTCTTTTTCGTGGCAAACGGCATCATATCCAGTGCCCGCGCCCGCGCGGAGGCCAGGGCACGGAAAGAGGCCGAAATAGCCGCTGAGGAGGCAGCACTGAATGCCAGACGGGCGGCTATCGCGGAGGCAGAGGTCCTGGCCGGATCCTATGATTATGACGGCGCGATTGCTCTGCTCCAGCAGCAGGAGCACTATGATACAGATTCGGATCTGATCAACGCGATTGCCAAATATACGGCAGTCAAGTCCACTTTGGAAGCGAAGGAAGTCACCACGGTCCCCCATATCTTCTATCACTCTCTGATCGTTGATCCGTCCAGGACATTTGATACCTCACTCTGGGACGAGGAGACGATTGCAGGAAACAATGCATGGATGACCACGATCGAAGAATTTGACAAAATTACCCAGCAGATGTACGACAACGGATGGGTGCTGATACGCATGCGGGATCTCGTCACGGAGAAAAAGAATGAGGACGGTTCTGTGACATTTGAAAAAAACAAGAGCCTCCTTCTGCCGCCGGATAAACATCCCTTCGTCCTCTCCATCGACGACTGGAGCTACTACCACTCATATGACGGCAAAGGCTACGGCGATAAGGCAGTCATAGATGAGAACGGGCTCGTGAAAATTCAGTACACCGACAAGGAAGGCAATGTAACGGTCGGTGATTATGATGTTCTTCCGAGACTCAATACGTTCCTCAGGGAACATCCCGACGGGGCTTACAAAGGAGCCCGCGGCATGGCAGCCATGACAGGATATAACGGTGTCTTCGGTTACAGAACGGATGTCGCCTACAAGACACACGAAAATCTCGGTCAGGATCAGGCAGCCTACCTTGAAGCACATCCCGATTTCGACTGGGACAGGGAGGTTGCGGAGGCAACGAAGATCGCAGAAGCCTGCAAGGCTGAGGGATGGGAATTCGCCTGCCACACATGGGGGCACCTCTCCGTCACCAATAAGTCCGTCGATACGCTCTCTACCGACCAGGAAAAATGGCAGAATACGGTTGCAAATATCACGGGAAAGACCGATACGATCATTTTCGCCCACGGCGCCGACATCGGCACATGGCGCGATTATGACGCCTCCACGAACGATCAGTATGCTTACTTCAAGAGTATGGGATACAACTTCTACGCCAACGTAGATGCATCCGCCGAATACTGGATCCAGATCCGAAGTGATTATGTTCGTCAGGGTCGTATCGACTGCGACGGATTGCAGATGTGGCGATCACTCTCCGGACAGGCCTCAAAAAATGTTTTTGAGAACTTCTTCGATGTCACATCCGTATTCGACAGCAGAAGGCCGACGCCGGTAAGCGCGACCGGAAAAGCATAAAAGCAAAAAGATATAAGAGGCTGTCTCATCAGGGCATGACACCGCTTTATACAACAGATGTTCCTTGTAAATATCTGCTGTATAAAGTGGTGACAAATCCTTACGAGACAGCCTCTTCTTCTGTAAAGTTCATTCTTCGCTTATGTTCCGGACCGTATCACGCACGACAAGGTATGTTTCAAGCACTATATCTTCCGGGACCTCTTTTCCGTTCAGCATCGATATCAATGTCTCCGCGGCAAGTGTTCCTTTTTTTTCGGCATCCTGATGAACCGTTGTAAGTGCCGGCCTGAAAAATTTTCCGAGCAGATTATCATCGAATCCGACGACCGAAATATCCTCCGGCACACGTACTCCCCGGTCATTCAGAAATGTCATCAGCCGGACCGCATAGAGATCTGATACGCAGAAAACAGCCGTATACGCTCTCAGGCGGTCACTTATTTCATCGAGACTTGCTTCTATCTTATCCTCCCAGGGATTGAGCCGCAGAAAATCTTCCTCCCTGTAGCCGATTCCTGCCTCCTCGACCGCTCGTCTGAAGCCCTTCAGCCTCTCCCGGTCTACAATGTCCACATCATCTGACAGAAATGCGATTTTCCGGTGCCCCTTCCCGATCAGATGACGGATGGCATCGTAAGTCCCTTTTTCGTCCTCCAGTCCGATATTGACAATTTCGGGGTGCCCGCCTGTCAGATACCCGTCAATGCATATGATCGGCTTTTTATATCTCTCACGGATCATGCCGATGGCATCGTCACCGATTCCGAACGCGATCAGACCATCGACATTCCAGGTAGAGACCTGCTTCATAATTTCCTTCAGGTCATGAGATACGTAAATCATCATAAAATATCCGCTGTTCCTGATGATTTTTTCAATTCCTCCGACCATTTCCGCAATAAAGGGATCACTGAAGAGGTTGGGACTTTTATCCGCTCTGGCTTTCATAGCCACACCGATGATTTTTGATTTATTCTGAGCAAGATTACGGGCATTGATATTCGGAATATAATCATATTCGATCAATGCTTTCTGTACACGCTCAATTGTTGACGGCGATACTTCTTTCGTTTTTCCGTGTATAACATTGGAAACTGTCGTCGTACTCAGGTTCAGCCTCTTTGCGAGTTCCTTTATTGTTACCATTCTCCTCCTCCGGGCTGTCCTCAAGAACCATTCTGCACAAAAACAACACTATCAAATATAGCATACGAATTTCGAAATTCCTATTAAATACTTTGACCGAACTTATTTTGTGTGCTTTTGCGCAAAAGTAAAAAACGTTTATCCTTGCCACTAAAATGAAATCATGCTACTATATAAAGACAGCGAAAATTCGCAATAGTGCAAAAGGTTCGGAGGAAAAGAAATTGCAGGTTTGGCATATTTTATTAATCATTACGGTGATACTGCTGGCCGTCCTGATCGCCCTCTATTTTATCGGAAGGCGTCTGGAAAAGAGGCAGGCAGAACAGCAGGTTCAGATCGATGCAGCAAAGCAGAATGTAACGCTTCTTATTATCGATAAGAAGAGACTGCCGATCAAGGAATCCGGTCTTCCTCAGCAGGTCATCGACCAGACACCCGTACTCCTTCGCAGAAGCAAGCTTCCGATCGTCAAGGTCAAAGCCGGTCCCCAGGTCATGAACATGGTCGCGGACGAAAAAATCTTTGATTACATCCCGGTCAAGAAAGAAGTCCGCGCAACTGTCTCCGGTATCTACATCACAGATGTTGCCGGTCTGCACGGCAATCTGGATAAGCCCCAGCCAAAGAAGGGCCTGTTCTCCAAAATAAAAGGAAAAGCACAGGATTCACAGGATCAGCTCAGAGCTGAAAGCCGCGGCACCAGCGTTGAAGAGTACAGAGACTCCGCACGTACTGCCGGGACAAGGAAAGCCACCAAGAAAAAATACAGACCCAGGAAAAAGAAATAAAATAAAACTGAATCAGCGTAAAATGATGAAAAACAGCAGCTGCCGGAATACTTCTCCTATGCAGCTGCTGTTTTTCAGTTTTTCTTGAAACAGGGGTCTGTTTCAGGCGTAATTCTTCATTCCGACTTTCATATCCAGTACACAGTCTGCCACAAGTTCGCTGTTCATGGCCAGCGCATATTCCACTCTGACATTGATATTGTCCTTTTCACGCTTTGTATTGACTGCCATAGTGGAAATTCCCATTTCAATGGTTCCGAAAGGGGTCGTATAATAGGCAAGATTCCTTTTTCCGGGAATAAAGACCATGTCGACCTCCGCTGCTCCGGTCTTATGTACTTCAACGGAACCGTCTCTTATTTCGATCCGGTTCCTGGCCGGATTATTCTCAAACCCCTCAAAGATCTCATCGTACTCAACTGTCTCCACTCCGTCCTCTACGGTATACGTGCCGGGCACGACCAGTTCGATCGGTTCCTCCGGCTCATCCTGCGGCTCATCCATCAGATACTGGATACCGCGTACATAGACAAGCACGTCTCTTTTCATTGTAACCTCCATCAATATTCCTCAATCGGGATAATTCTGGCCGTTTTTACATCGACCGGCAGAATCGAATTTGCAAAATCTGTAAACTTCTCCGCGTCATCGCTGACAAAGAACCGGTACGGATTCGGTTCATCAGGCTTTTTTCCGACTTTATTGTCAAGTCCATGTTCTCTTAACATCTGCCCGAGTTCGATGGCTGTCTCGTAGGCCGGATTGATCAAAGTAATGTCGCTTCCGATCATTTTACGTATTTCGCTGCGAAGCAGCGGATAGTGGGTACACCCCAGAATCAGCGTATCCACATCATGTTCAAGCAGATCGTCCAGATATCGAAGTATTATCTCATCTGTGATGCTGTCATGGATCCATCCTTCCTCGACCAGCGGAACGAACATCGGGCATGCCTGTCCCAGTACTTTTATTTCCGGATCAATGCGATGGAGCACATTGGTATACTCTCTGGCATGAATCGTTGCTCTCGTCGCAATGACACCCACCTTTTTGTTCCTGGTCGCCTTAGCTGCCATTTTGGCACCCGGCTCTATAACACCGATCACCGGAAGGTCCGCCATCTCACGCACCTCGTCAATGGCAAGAGCCGTTGCCGTATTGCACGCAATAACAATGGCCTTTATATTCTGTGTCTTAAGAAAACGGACGATCTGTCTGGAATATCTCACGATCGTAGCCTTGGATTTACTGCCGTAGGGTACACGGGCCGTGTCGCCAAAATAGACGATTCTCTCATTCGGCAGATTTCTCATGATCTCCCGAGCCACCGTAAGACCGCCCAGGCCCGAGTCGAACACACCTATCGGCGATTCGGATAATTCTGCTGACATCCTGTTTAGCCCTCCACTGATTCAATACTTGCCTTTATTTCCTTCTGTTGCTTGTCTATATGGGCCGCAATCAGGTCGACAGCGGCAGAAATATCGCGTCTCTCGACAGCATTCATAATTTCCTGATGCTCGTCGATCAGCGATTTTCTTATGTCTTCATCTTTCAGATATTCAATTCTGAAACGATACATCTGTTCCCGAAGGTTTCCCAGGATCTGGATCAGTCTGCGGTTCCTGGTCCCGCAGTAGATCGTGTCGTGGAATGCAACGTCAGCCTCGGCCAGCGCAGTCAGATCATCTTTTTCCTGGCACACAACTTTTTCAAATCTCAAAGCCGCGTCCTTCATGGCCTGCATGTCTTCCTCCGTCATTCTCTCACAGGCCTTATGGATCGCCAGCATTTCAAGACTCTTTCTCACTTCCAGGACATCATCCAGTTCCTGGACAGTTATCTTGGCGACCTGAGCGCCCCGGCGGGGTTTCATCACGACCAGCCCTTCATGTTCAAGCATACGTATAGCTTCGCGGATAGGGGTTCTGGAAACACCAAGTTTATTGGCAAGCTGTATCTCCATAAGCCTCTCTCCCGGCTGCAGTTCTCCTTTCAGTATTGACTTGCGAAGCGTCAGGAAAACGACTTCTCTCAGCGGCATAAATTCATTAATATCATTATCGTTTCCCAAATTAAATTCCTCCTTTCGGGCAGGGTCCTGTCAGAAATACTCTCGCTGACGGATATTTCCTTCTGAGCTCATCTCTGCACTTCTCAGCGTCTGCATTTTCATCAAATATGCCGAACACTGTCGGCCCGCTTCCGCTCATGATCGCAGAAAGCGCACCCGCATCTTTCATCTCCTGTTCCATCTTGCCTATGATCGGCCGTGTCGGTGCCGTGACATCCTCAAGAACATTGGAAAGCCGATCCGCAACCCCGTAAAGATCCCCGGTTCTTATCGCATCGATCATACCATCGATATCCGGATGCTTTTCTATCTCGTCAGCCCTCAGCGCACCGTAAACATCCCGGGTCGATACGCTGATCGGCGGCTTGGCAAGCAGGATCCTGCAGTCCGGCATATCCGGAAGCGGCGTCAGTTTTTCTCCGATTCCCTCCGCCAGCGCTGTTCCTCCGAGCAGACAATAAGGTATATCCGCGCCGAGACGTGCTCCCCGTTTCATCAACTGCTGATCGTCAAGGCCGAGACGGAAAATCTTATTTACCGCCTTAAGGACTGCAGCTGCATCGGTGCTGCCCCCTGCGAGTCCGGCTGCCACAGGAATGAATTTCTGCAGGTTGATTTCCAGCCCGTCCGTAACATCGAATTCGTCCATCAGGAGCTTTGCGGCCTTAAACGCCAGATTGTTCTCATTGGTCGGTATATAAGGCAGATTGGTCCTGAGCTCAATTCCGCTCCGCCCGCGTTTCGGGTACAGAACGATGCGGTCATACATGCCGGTCATCTGCATGATCATACGCACATCATGATACCCATCCTCGCGTTTTCTTATAACATCCAGTCCAAGATTGATTTTTGCTGTCGCTTTTATCTCCATTTCTGCTCCTCCCGGTCGAATGTACAGTTTTTGTATTCTGTATACAATATTATATACCACATCTCAATAAGTTCAAGGAATTCTTGAAAAGCAAGGTCCGGAGTAATATACTAATGGATAACTGTTAAAAAAGGAAAGGAAATTGATATGATTCGCACAATCATAGTTTTGATTCTGATCTTGTTCTATCTCCTGCTTTCTGTGCCCCTCATGTTCATCTTCTGGCTCCTGGAGGAATTTACTCCGAAAGCGAAACTGTGGTACCAGTATATCGGGCAGGTCGCCCTCAGAACGCTCTGCTTCGCAAGCGGCATCAGGCTTACGGTAATCGGGCAGGATAAGATCCCGACAGATACGGCAGCACTTTTCGTGGCCAATCACCAGAGTTATTTTGATGTCATCATAGGCTACACTTTGATGAAACGGCAGACCGGTTTTGTGGCTAAAAAGAGCCTGCAGAAGATTCCGATTCTTTCCTGGAATATGAAGTTCATGAACTGCCTCTTCATTGACCGTGAGAATATGCGGCAGGGTGTCAGAACGATCATGCAGGCTGCAGACATGGCCAGAGAAGGCACTTCCATCTTCATCTTCCCGGAGGGAACACGCAACAAGAGCGGCGATGAGACCAATCTTGCTCCGTTCCACGACGGAAGCTTCAAGGTCGCACAGCGGGGAAAGGTCCCGATCATCCCGGTATCCTTCAACAATACAGAAGCTGTCTTTGAGAAGCAGATGCCGAAAATCAAATCTTCCAAAGTGGTCGTCGAATTCGGTGACCCTGTCTGGTGGGACGATATGGACAAGGCAACGCAGAAGCATGTAGGCGAACACTTCAGGGGAATAATTCTCGACATGATCAGAAAGAATCAGGAATCAGTCGGATAATCCTCTTTATTATATCTGAAAGACTTTTAAGTAAAACGGGCTGCCGCATCAGAGCATGCTGCCGCTATATACAGCAGACATCTGCATATACTGTTTGCTGTATATAGCGGCACGTCTTAATGCGGCAGCCCGTTTTCCATGTCCTTATGTATGTTCCGGTATCCGCTGCGCTTTCACTTCTTTACTTATTTCAGGGTCTCCACGATCCTGTCAAATCCCATAAAGTGAGAGGCCTTTACGAGAATACTGTCTCCCTCGCAGAGCAGCTCCGAAAGCTCCGGCAGGAGAGCCTCTACAGACTCATAGGAGTGAACTTTCGCTTCCGGTCTCTCTTCTTTTATACCCGCGGCGATCTCCCTCGAAAGATTTCCTACAATAATATACTCATCTATATCCTGCTGCCCGGCGTATGTTCCCACCTCCCGGTGCAGAGCTTTCTCGTTCTCACCGAGTTCACCCATATCTCCGAGAATTGCAACACATCTTCCCTCCACGTCATTCAGGACGCTGAGGGATGCCTTCATAGACATCGGGTTCGCATTGTAGCAGTCATCGATCACCGTGTATCGGTCCGTCTCAACGATGTGGAAACGGCCGCCAAGGGATTCAAGGCTCTCAATGCCGGCTTTTATCTCCTCGTCCGTCAGCCCGTAAAGTGAGCCGACCGCAGCGCCGCAGAGAGCGTTCATGACCATATGCCTTCCCGGAATCGGTACGGTCACATCAAAATATCTGTCGTCAATATTGATCGTGCATGCTGTCCCTTTCAGTCCCAGAGGTTTTATGTTCTCAGCATAGACACGCAGGCCGGGATCCATTCCGTAGAAGACCGGTGCTCTTCCGTGCACCTGATCGACCTGGCAGAGTTTATCATCATCGCCATTCAGAACGACTGTGCCATTTTCAAAATTCACATACTCAAAGCATTCGGTCTTGGCTTCGAATACGCCGTCCCTGTCTTTCAGAAATTCGAGATGGCAGGTCCCAATGTTGGTAATGACCATCGTATCCGGCCGCGCAGTACGGGCAAGATCCGTCATCTCACCAAAGTGGCTGATTCCCATCTCAAGGACCGCGATTTCATGCTCTTCGGTGATTCTGAAAACGGTGAGCGGCAGCCCGAGATTATTGTTGAAGTTTCCAGCCGTTTTCAGCACATTATATTTCTGAGACAGCACGGCAGCTATCATTTCCTTGGTAGAAGTTTTTCCGACAGAACCGGTGATCCCGACGACAGGTATACCCAGCTCCACGCGATAAAACTCAGCAATTCTCTGAATCGCGATATCGGTCCGTTTCACTTTAATATACGGATACCCTTCCGCTGCTGTATCTTTTTCCGACAGCGTAAGAAGGGCTCCGTTCTCCATGACCTGAGGAATAAAATCATGCCCGTTGAATTTTGCCCCTTTCATCGGGATATAGAGACATCCTTCAGTCACCTTCCGGCTGTCTGTCGTCACTGCCGTTATTTCTTTTCCGAGTATATCCTCACAGTTCACCATCGTTCCGCCGCAGGCTTTCGCGATGTTCTCAGGTGTCATATTCTTCATTATTTATATACCTGTATTCTATTATTTTGCATATCTTCTCATAGAGACTTCTATCAATTTTTCACAGAAGTCCCCATAGCTCATACCGATCGCCGCCGCTTCCTGAGGCATCAGCGACGTTGGCGTCATACCGGGCAGAGTATTGGCCTCCAGACAGAACATATTCCCATCTTCATCCATCATAAAGTCAAGTCTTGCATATGACTCCATGAAAAGCGCATTGTAGCCTTCCTCTGCGTAGTGCTGCATTTTCCGAGTCAGCTCAGGTGAGAGTTCTGCCGGACAGGTCTCAATTGTCGAGCCGGGGGTGTATTTGTTCTTATAATCATAGAAACCTTCAATCGGCGCAATCTCTATGACCGGGAGTGCCTTACCATCTATGACGCCGACTGAGAACTCTCGTCCTTTAATATACTGCTCCACAATGACCTCGTCCTCTAGTTCGAAGGCAGCCGCGACCGCAGCGTCATACTCTTCATGATTATTGACAATATATACACCGACGGAAGATCCGCCGCACGCAACCTTAACCACTACAGGATATTCAAGTCCTAAGTCGGCAATATCGACCGAGTCGATTCCCTTGCTCATCGATGTTCCCTTCGGGACGGGCACGCCTCCGGCTTCCAGCATGATTTTCGTAAGACTCTTATCCATGCACAGGGCAGAGCTGATGTAGCTGGTGCCTGTATACTTGATGCGAAGCAGGTCAAATGCCGCCTGAACCTTTCCGTTCTCCCCCGCCTCTCCGTGAAGAGCCATGAAGACAACATCTGCCATCCTGCAAAGCTTTGTAACATTCGGACCGAAGAAGCTTCGATTCTTATTGGCCCTGGCACTGGCAAGCTGCTTATCAAAGCTGTGGA
The DNA here is from genome assembly GCA_946535445.1 of uncultured Lachnospiraceae bacterium. GTDB lineage: Bacteria > Bacillota > Clostridia > Lachnospirales > Lachnospiraceae > Chordicoccus. Next base: position 1,339 of record CAMNDN010000046.1, on the reverse strand, counting down.
TGTACGAAACGGCTTCGTCAACATCATACATATCCGGAAAAGCATCCATGAAGTCCGAATCTTCGCAGCCAAAGACCACGTCGATCAGGATCGCATGATGGCCCTTTTCGCGCAGTGCCTTGCATACACCGGTTCCTGATACGATCGAGATATCACGCTCTGTTGAAATTCCACCGCATAAAACAACTATTTTCATATTAACCTCCGAAATCTTCGGCTTATTTTTACCACTCTACAATATAGCAAATAAGACTGCGTCAGGCAACCGGGCTGAAGCAAAAATCTGCTCGCAAGGCATGATATACTATAAAGAGGCTGCCGAGCGACAGCCTCTTCACCTGAAAGGAAATACATATAATTTGAAAATATTTCTTATTACTATATAGCACAGATCTGAAGGATGACTCCCAGTATACAGAGGAGGCTTCCGCCGGCGGCGTAAGCCTTCCGGCTCACCTCCGCCCCGAATGACCTTCCGCACAGGTATCCGATGACCGTGAAAGCCATGGACAGGAAGAAGAAAGCGATTGCCACCACGTAAAATCTGAACTCAAGAAGGCCGCAGGATGTTCCGCAGAAAAAACCGTAGAGACAGAATCGAAGCCCCAGGATCACATCATGTTTTATATCGATCGATTCCATGCGATGCTCCAATATCGTTCCGGATTTTATGGCATGGATCAGCATATTGACTCCGACGAGGGCAAGAAATACCCCTGCCATCACATGGATCCAGAACGTCTCCCGGGGACCGATATCACCGGTAAGGATCCATATGCCCGCTGAATATCCGAGTGCTACGGATGCAAATGAGAACAAGCCCCAGATACACCCGATCAGCGTCATTTTTTTATCCAGAACAACGACCTGCGCTCCTCGTTGAGCGACCACGCCCAGTTCTTCGAGGGCAAGTCCCAATGCTATAAGAATAATTATCAAAAGGCGCATATAATCTCCTTCCGATCAGTTTTATTCACCGATACCTTCGTTCTTGATAATGAACTTGACATTGCTGGTCGTGCCGTCGGCCGCGCCGGAGAATGTCGTATAGGATTTTGCGGCATCCCGGAGATCTTTGATCGTATTGTCCAGATCCTTCACATCGTTGCGGTAGAACTCGGCAACTTTCTTGATACCCTTGTCGTTGATTTTCACAACACCGTCCTTGAGCTCGATCGATCCCGCGAGGATCTTGGCCATGCCGTCCGAAAGCTCCTTCGCTCCGGATGCGAGCTTGTTCGCGCCGGTCTTCAGGGCTCCCGAGTTGGCATTCAGAGTGCTGGTACCGGAGGCGAGGGTGCTGGTGCCGGCGTAGAGGGTGTTGAGGCCGCTTGCAAGG
>CAMNDN010000045.1:0-14579 GCA_946535445.1 uncultured Lachnospiraceae bacterium | reverse complement strand
ACTGCTTTTTACGCGGGAACTTTTCCCATTTCTTCCTGCATTTCTCCCTTGGGCAGACGCATTCTCACCATTGTCCCCTCTCCGATCATGCTATGCACGGTCAGATCTCCGCTGCACAGTGCAGCCAGCCGTTCTCTCACGTTCCGGAGACCGACATGCTGTTTCCCGTCATTTTTCTCCTCCTGCGGATCGAAACCCCTGCCGTTATCCTCCACATATACCTCGTAATAATCCTCCGTCTCCTGTGTGCGGATGAAAATCGTACCGCCGTTCGGTCTCCTCTGTATCCCGTGCTTGACCGCATTTTCGACGATCGGCTGGATCGTCAGGGAAGGTATCCAGAAATTATATGCCGAAATATCCATAATGACATTAAGATCATCACCGTACCGCATCTTTTCGAGCTGCAGATAATGCTCAACATGCTCAAGCTCATTCCTCACCGGGATCATGGTGTCCGTACCTGAGAGAATATCCAGATTTCTTCTTAAATACATTGAAAAATGTTCAATGGCGGACTGTGCTTTCAGCGGCTCCAGTTCGCACAGGATATGGATCGTATTCAGAACGTTAAAAACAAAGTGCGGACGGATCTGGCTGATCATGAGCTGCGTCTGATTCTCCATCAGTTTTTTCTCCTGCTCCCTGAGGCGTTCTGCCTGTTTCATATGGAGAAAGCTATTAATCAGAAGGGATGACAGCGTGATGCTCAGCTGTACGGAGACGATCTGCGGATACCTTATCCTGACCAAGGCCGCAAAGGCAGGCAGAATGATAATGGAGTTCACGCTCAGCCATTCTTCTGCCGTAAAGCACTTCCTGTACCTGAGGACCAGGATGAGAAGAAAAACCGAATACAGAAGGTTCATCGCATCCACCCTGCGGCGGAGCATCAGCGCTGTCAGAATATCATGGGGCGCTACCGCGTACGTCATATAAATGAACCAGATGATTGTTGATGTCCATACAAATATACGGGCTGCTACCATCCACCACCCCGATACGTCCTGATATCTTGCTATATAAGTCACCATGAACTTTGCGATCATCAGAAGTATCCCGACATAAGACAGCGCGAGCAGAAAATCCAATATGTGGGTAAACAGATTGTCCCGGACTCCTCCGAGCAGCAGATAGAAATTTACGATGGAATTGAAAAGATTGTAGAAAAAATTCAGAATGACCAGTCTCTGAAAGCAGACAACGCATCTGTCCTTCTGGCCGTGCTCCATAAAATCACCGATCAGGATGACCAGAGAAATCAGAGCGGAGAACATCAGCAGACAGCCATTTGTATATAATGTTCTCATATCGTTCCCACATGCATCTTTATGCAGAAAACACAAAGGCTGCCGCATCAGGTATCCGCAAAGCTGTACATGATGATCCTGTCAACAGGAATCAGCCATGTACAGCTCTGCCTTGCCTTAATGAGACAGCCTATCTTAATTTACGCTCGTTATACAGCGGGCACGCACAATTCCCTGCGCCCCCTGCTCGTGGACTGCGGCTCCTTACAGCCGCCATGATCCGAATTACAGCTGCGGGCCTGCTGCGACAAGTGCCTTGCCTGCCTCGTTGGATGTATACTTGACAAAATTCTTCTGGAATCTGGAAGCCAGATCCTTAGCCTTCTCATCCCACTCGGCTGCGTCAGCATATGTGTCGCGCGGATCCAGGATAGCCGGATCTACGCCCGGAAGCTCTGTCGGAACCTCAAAGTTGAAGTACGGGATCATCTTTGTCGGTGCCTTGAGAACATCGCCGTTCAGGATCGCGTCGATGATTCCGCGGGTATCCTTGATGGAGATACGCTTGCCTGTGCCGTTCCAGCCTGTGTTTACAAGGTAAGCCTTTGCGCCGCTCTTCTCCATTCTCTTAACAAGCTCTTCGCCGTACTTCGTCGGATGAAGTTCCAGGAAAGCCTGTCCGAAGCAAGCTGAGAAGGTCGGTGTCGGCTCTGTGATACCGCGCTCTGTTCCGGCAAGCTTTGCCGTGAAACCGGACAGGAAGTAGTACTGTGTCTGCTCCGGTGTAAGGATGGAGACCGGAGGAAGAACGCCGAACGCATCTGCGGAAAGGAAGATGACGTTCTCGGCAGCCGGGCCTGAAGATGTATCACGTACATTCAGGACGATCTTCTCGATATGATCGATCGGATAAGAAACACGCGTATTCTCTGTTACGGACTTGTCAGCAAAGTCAAGCTTGCCGTTCTCGTCGATCGTAACGTTCTCAAGAAGAGCATTTCTCTTGATAGCATTGTAGATATCCGGCTCAGACTCCTTGTCAAGGTTGATAACCTTAGCATAGCAGCCGCCCTCGAAATTGAATACGCCGTTGTCATCCCAGCCGTGCTCGTCATCACCGATCAGAAGTCTCTTCGGATCTGTGGAAAGCGTTGTCTTACCTGTGCCGGAAAGACCGAAGAAAATAGCTGTGTTCTCGCCGTTCATATCTGTATTTGCAGAGCAGTGCATGGAAGCGATGCCCTTCAGCGGCAGATAATAGTTCATCATGGAGAACATACCCTTCTTCATCTCGCCGCCGTACCATGTGTTCAGGATAACCTGCTCACGGCTTGTTACGTTGAACATAACAGCTGTCTCGGAATTGAGACCCAGCTCCTTGAAATTCTCGACCTTAGCCTTGGAAGCGACATAAGAAACGAAATCCGGCTCGAACACCTCAAGCTCCTCAGCGGTCGGCTTGATGAACATATTCTCAACGAAATGAGCCTGCCATGCAACTTCCATGATGAAGCGAACGGCCATACGTGTATCTTTGTTCGCGCCGCAGAAGCAGTCAACGACATACAGCTTCTTGTTGGAAAGAGCCTTGATTGCAAGATCCTTGCAGATGCCCCATGTTTCCTCAGTAGCTACATGGTTGTCATTCGGATATTCCGGAGTTGTCCACCATACAGTGTCCTTGGAATTCTCATCCATAACGATGTACTTATCTTTTGGGGAACGGCCGGTATAAATACCTGTGAAAACATCAACAGCACCGAGCTCGCTGACCTTACCTACATCAAACCCCTCAAGATCCGGCTGTGTCTCCGCTATGAAAAGATCTTCATAAGACGGATTGTAAATAATTTCGGTCGAACCTGTAATACCATACTTGGTTAAATCAATTTTTGCCATGTTTTGACCTCGTTCTTAAATATAAAAAACAACAGTTGCTTACATGAAATTATTATCAGACCGCAGGATATTTTCCTTATGATCTCATGTTGCATTATACATGATTCTTGGGCAAAGTCACTAAAAAAAATGTCTTAATTTCATATTTCTCCCAATTTGATAATACGATATCGAATTTTTCTGTTTTCATTATCTATTTTCACGATTCCATCTGCACATCCAAATCTTCGAGCCACCGCTCCAAATCTCCCTTTTTGGCTTTGGAGGTCACGAACGGTCTGCGCACTCTGGCTTTCGGAGCGATCCTGCGAAGCGTCTTTACGGATTTGTCTATTCCGGATGCGCCCGATGTCGCGAACGGCACCACGATCCTGTCCCGGATATTGCATTTTTCGAGATAGTCCTTTACAAATACAGGCATATCGCCGTACCAGATCGGATAGCCGACAAATACGACCTCCACCCCGCTAAGATCCGCAGCCGGTGTAGTGATCTCGACCGTTTCTTTTTTCAGCATCTCTTTTCCGGCACGAATAATCGCGCCCAGATATCCCTTGTAGGCTTCTTTTGTTTTAATGGCGTGGACATCGGACGCATAGCGCTCTGCAAGCTTGTCTGCAACGGCTTTTGTGATACCGGTCTGTGAATAATAAATGACTGCACTTTTTCTCATCTTTTTTCCTCCTTGCTCGTTTTAAGCGGTCTTTACGCATATCCTCACGGGCCGTCTGACTTCAGACCGGCACCGCCTGCATAATCTCCGACTGACTCACAGGTCACCGGCCGCCTCACAGCGCGACCTCAAAGACCATGATCCTCTCTCGTACATCTTCCCCCGAAAACAGGTCCGCAGTCTCCACTTCGTCCACGAACATGAGCCGCGCATCCCGCATGATGTGGGATATATACTCGGCACTCGGATAATAGAAAAAGAGGTACATCCAGCGGGGTTCCTCATAATAAGATGCGTAGATCCGCTCCAGCACCGGGTATAAAATGCTGACGGAGAAGGGATTGAAGAAATAGAACCGGTCTGCCTCAACGGGAACGTCGAAGTGCTCCGCGTCCGTATTTACAAATGTGATCCTTCCGCGGTCTCCCCGATAGCTCTCCAGGTTCCTCACGGCTGCCTCATAAATGTCTTCGTTGAACTCGATCCCTATGGTCCTGCAGCCCGTCCTGCGGCTGAGCAGAAAACTGACGCGCCCTTTGCCGCACCCGTAATCGATCAGCGTATTCTCCTCCTTAATATATCCGCGCTCCGCAAGCCTTAAAAGCACTGAATAGGCCGTCGGTTCGTAGGCAAAATGATGGTAATCCTCATGCAGTTCGTCCCTTCCCATGGTGCTGATATTCAGACTTCTGTCCCATCCGTAGTCGTTCATTTTTCCCTCCGCACAAAACGGTGTGCTACATATAGTAAATAAACTTATAAAATAAATTTATACGAATTTTTAGCCCCCCGCAACAGACTCCCGTATAAAAAGATGTAAGCGCAAAAAACAAAAACAAATTCAGATAAAGAAGATAAGAATTAAAACAAAGGGAGAAAACATCATGAAGAACACTCTTAAGAAAGTCGTACTTGGCACACTCATCGCAGCAACAGCAGCTACAACGATCATCGTACCCACAGCAGCTACCGTTATGGCAAGTGATTGTGTATATGTCGATATCGACGATGACGATGATTCCGTTATGTACTGTGATGACGAGAACCCGAACTTCCACTTAACACAGGCAGAGCTGGATGATATCTATACAGATGAAGATGAGGTCGTTTATGTAGACGATGAAGATGATCTTGATGAGGTTTATGTAGAAGTAGAGGAGCCGGTCGTCGTATATGAGTACGTAGAAGTCGAGACCAAACAGCCGGTAAAGAAAACCTCCACAAAGACTGTCTCTCTTGACAAGACACTCGCAGGTGAGATCCGCTACGCGAACGTAGATGATTTCCTTGCACTCAGAAGCCGCGCAACCTCCGATTCCAAAATGATCGCAGAGCTTGCTCCGAACACCAAGATGGTGATCATCGGCACAGCCGGCGACTGGGTAAAGGTCTATGTACCGTCCGTAGACTCTGATGGTTTTGTATACAACAAATACATCTCCAGCACAATGCGCTAATTAATAAATGATAGATACGAGGAGAGCTCCGTACGGAGCTCTCCCTTTTTATATCCTCGTCAGTTTGGCCGCGATCCGCAGATTCCTCTGTGTCGGCAGGCCGTCGAACTTGATCGTATAAAAACCGCCCTTTACGTCGCAGGCCACTACCGTCCCTTCACGGAACACTTCGTGGAGCACTCTGGCACCGACCGGCAGAAGATTGGCAAGCCCGTCGAGCCTCTTCTCATCCTGCGCCGCGAACTCCTTCGCCCTTTTTGCAAGGTCGGCATCGGGCGGGTTCAGCTTTGCGATGTTTGCATCGCCGCACTCCGCGATGAAGCGGGAGGGATACTTGAACAGGTTGTCATTTGCAATCCCTTCACTGTCCGTCAGAGCCAGATACGTCTTCGCACGGGTCATGGCCACGTACATGAGTCTCCGCTCCTCGTCCATCTCCTCCGGCATAAGAACTTTCCGGGACGGGAAAACCCCTTCCGACAGACCGATGATGAAGACCATCGGGTATTCCATGCCCTTGGCAGTGTGCACCGTCATCAGCTTGACGGTATCCTTCCGCTCTTCCTTATCAAGGTTCGTGAACAGCGCGATCTCATTCAGGAATTCGGGCAGGGTCATGTCGGGATCCTCGCCGGCCGTGGCGACCGCGCGCTTGAATTCAGCGATGTTGTCCAGCCTCTCCTGGTCGCCCTGCACCCTCAGATACTCCTCGTATCCGGAGAGATCCATGATCTGCTGCAGGATATCCGCCAGATAGTTGTGATCCCGGTCAAAAGGCATCATAAAGCTGACCACTTTTTTGTGCTGCTCCATCCTCCCGCGGACCTCCTCGATGGCATTCACGTATCGTCTGGCGCCGGTCCCCCTGAATTCGGGATCATCCAGTGATTCTTTCAGGGCTTCGTAGAGAGAAATGTTCCTGCTCTCCGAGAGATTTGTCAGATACTCGATCTTCCGTTTTCCGATCTTGCGTGCCGGAAGATTGACGGTCCGGCGGAAGGCAACGTCATCGGCCTGGGTCAGCATGCGCAGATAACACACGACGTCTTTGATTTCTTTCCTGCCGTAGAACGCGATGCCGCTGTAGATCGTGTAAGGGATTTTTGCACGGATGAAGGCTTCCTCGATCGCCCGGGAGAGATAATTGGCGCGGTAGAGGACGCCGATATCGGACAGCTTTCCGCCGCGATCCACATAGGCCGTGGCCATGCGGGCGACCCACTCCGCCTCTTTTTTGGGGTCCGGTGCGTGATACCAGACGGGAAGGCCAACGTTCATCTTTCCGGATGTACTCTCTGCGGCGCCGCCGGAAGGCTCTGCCGGATGAAGATCCGGAACATCTGTGTTTCCCGTCAGCGCCGGACTCGATGTTATATCCCCGGAATCCTCATACCACACCGGTTTCCCCAGCTCCGCTGCCGGCCGGCGCTCCGCCGTCAGCTTCTTTTTAAATCTCAGCTTATTGTGGGCAATCAGTTCATCCGAGGCCGTCAGGATCTCCGGCACGGACCGGTAGTTCCGGGCCAGGACGATCGTCTTCGCATCCTTGTATTTCTTATCAAAATCCAGGAACAGTTTCATATGGGATCCGCGCCAGGTATAGATCGTCTGATCCGGATCGCCGACAATGAAGAGATTTTTGTGCAGACCTGCCAGTGTTCCGGCGATCGAATACTGTTTTGCGGAGACATCCTGGAACTCATCGACCATGACGTATTCGCAGCGGCTCTGCCACTTCTCCCTGACTTCGGGATAATTCTCCAGAATATAGCCGGCAAAATTGATCAGGTCATTGAAATCCAGACCGAAGCATTTCTTCTGCTCATAGATGTAGCGGAGGAAGATTTCTTCTTCCCGGGTGGCGGCATTTGCAAAACTTTCTTTCAGGCGCTCGTTATCCAGAAGATAAAACTCCTGAATATAGGAGTCGGCCCGCATCTTCATGGTCTCGAGGACTTCATCGATCGTCCGCTGGATCGTGACGTCGCGGAGCGAAAGGTGCATGTCCTCGAATACTTTCTGCAACATATTTTTTTCATCTTCCGTGTCCAGCACGATGAAGTTCTTCGGAAAGCCCAGCACGTGGGCGTCCTCTTTGAGCAGCTGCACACAGAAGGCGTGGATCGTGCATACGTACCCGAGGTCGAGATCATCCCCGAGCATTTTCCGGATCCTGTATTTCATCTCGTTGGCCGCCCGGTTCGTGAAGGTCACGCACAGTATGTTTTTCGGGGCAATGCCGAGCATGTCGACGAGATAGCAGTACCTGCTCGTGAGGGCCCGGGTCTTGCCGGTGCCGGCGCCGGCGATGACGCGGACATATCCTTCGGTCTGCCGGACGGCTTCCAGCTGATCTTCGTTGAGGGTCTTTAAATATTCTGGCATATATTTCTCTCCATCAGAGTTTATGAGGTCATGAGCGTCCGACGATGCATGTTTCACGATAAGACTGTTCAGCAATACGATGCGGGGGCGTTTTAGTAAAGTATACCACAGGATCCGTCTCGGAACAAGTGTTCGCTTTTTAGGGTAATTAAAAACCACTATATATGGTCGGTATTCTCATTCCGAGCATATATAGTGGTTTTTTCTATGTAAACTTACGGATCTGCCGGTTTGTTCCTCCCGGAACCTCTCGTTGAAATCTCATAAGGTTATCTGGATTCGGATTTATTTTTAACTTATGGATCTGCCGGCCCTGCCCCTTCGGGGCTTAGCCGTTGAAATCCTATAAGATTGTCTGGGTTCAATTTATATTAACTTACGGATCTGCCGGTTTGTTCCTTCGGAACCTCTCGTTGAAATCTCATAAGGTTTTTTGTTTTTGTTTTTTTGTCTTACATTTTTTTATACGTTGTTTCTTTTGTGAGGGCCAATCTTTATTTTTGTTTTTTTTTGAGTTTTTTAACCGTTTTGCGTGCCTTCTTCCGGACTTTGGAGCTATTTGCCTGATTTACTCATCAGATGGCGATGTAGTCATCCGCATCGAGTCGGCCGCCGGCTTTCTTGTAAATGGATGTGAGGAAGCCGACATAGTCTCCGCTGTCGATCTTGTCTTCGTCTCTTCCGTATGCTTCTCTGTAAAGCGGATAATAGGTCCCGAACAGGACGTCTGTGTATGCTGCGTATGAGATGATTCCCACAAAAATTGTGATAACGGCAAGTACTGTAACTATGATCATTGAAATACCCCTTATTTTTTCTGCTGTTTTTTCGTCATATAGTTATACGGACGGTCAGCAGAAAAGGACAGCCCTTTCTGTCCCTGATTCAGAGGGAAAAGTCCGTCCTTTTTTACGTTCCTGTCAGTATTCTGCGTGCCGTCTCCACGCTTTCCTCCGTAGGAGGCTCAACCCCTTTGAGCGGATAGCTGTATCCCAGCTCCTCCCACTTAAAAACGCCGAGCGTATGGTAAGGCAGCACCTCTACCCTTTCCACATTCTTAAGTGTACGGAGGAATTCCGCACATCCTGTCAGATCCTCCTCTGAGTCATTGATCCCGGGAACCAGAACATAGCGGATCCGGACCGGCTTGCCGATCTCCGACAGATAACGGGCACAATCCAAAATATTCCGGTTGGTATGACCGGTCAGTTTTCTGTGTTTTTTTTCGTCTATGTGTTTGATATCCAGCAATATCAGATCCGTGCTCTTCATCAGGCGTTCAAACTTTCCGAAAAAAGTCTGTGTACGGGTGAACGGCTGGGCGGCGGTATCGAGAACGGTATTTATTTTCCGGCGATGCGCCTCCTCAAAGAGATCCGTCAGAAAGTCAATTTGCAGGAGGGCCTCCCCGCCGCTGACAGTAATGCCGCCCGTATCACGCCAGTAGCTTCGGTAACGCTCGGCCTTGTTCAGGAGTTCACGGACGGTCATCTGCCTGACGTACCCGGCATTTGCCATTTCTGCGGGAACCGTATGCTCTCTTTCTCTCTCTGCATTACTGTCCGAGATCGCTCCCGGTATCCCTGCCATTTTCCATGTATCCGGATTATGACAGTACATACATCTCATCCGGCATCCCTGAAGAAAGATCAGGAAGCGTATCCCCGGTCCATCCACGGCACCGAAAGACTCGGTGGAGTGGATCCATCCCACCGAGTCCCCTGGTTCCCTCTTGTTTTGATCTGTGCCGGACTTTGTGCAGTCAAACATTTCTATTCCTCCGATTTTATCCGGATCGCAGACGTGCGCTGTGGAAATACGACGCACTTTTTAGGTGGGGTTTCTCCCGCTGATGTAATAGAACTGTCCCTGATTGCCGATATTTTACCGACCGGAAGAACCGTCCCCAATTGCCGCCGTCACAGACTCTTGTGGCACGTCCTCGCGATGACGTCAAGCTGCTGCTCGCGTGTCAGATCGATGAACTTGACCGCGTACCCGGACACGCGGATCGTGAAGTTCGCGTACTCCGGCTTCTCCGGATGCTCCATGGCGTCGATGAGCTTCTCCGTGCCGAACACGTTCACGTTGAGGTGATGCGCGCCCCGGTCGAAGTAGCCGTCCATCACGCTGACCAGCGTGCTCTTCTGCTCGTCGACGTTGTGGCCAAGGGCCGTCGGGCTGATCGTCTGCGTGTTGGAGATGCCGTCGAGAGCGTACTCGTACGGCACCTTCGCGACAGAGTTGAGGGAAGCCAGAAGGCCCTCCTGCTCCGCGCCGTAGGACGGGTTCCCGCCCGGTGCGAACGGCTTATAAGCCTCGCGGCCGTCCGGTGTCGCGCCGGTTGCCTTGCCGTAAACGACGTTCGATGTGATCGTCAGGATCGATGTCGTCGCCTCGGAATCCCGGTAGGTATGATACTTCTTGATTTTCGTGATGAACGTTTTGAGCAGCCACACGGCGATGTCGTCGGCACGGTCGTCATCGTTTCCGTACTTCGGGAAATCTCCTTCCGTCTCGAACCCGACAGCGATGCCCTCCTCGTCGCGGATGACGCGGACTTTCGCGTACTTGATCGCACTCAGAGAGTCGACGACATGGGAGAAGCCTGCGATACCGGTTGCAAATGTCCTCCGGACGTCCGTATCGATCAGCGCCATCTCCGCCGCCTCATAATAGTACTTGTCATGCATGTACTGGATGAGGTTCAGGATATTGACGTACAGTCCTGCCAGCCAGTCCATCATCAGATCAAATTTATGGATGACTTCGTCATAGTCCAGGTACTCGGATGTGATCGGAACAAGTTCCGGTCCGCACTGGATGCGGTGCTTCTCGTCAAATCCGCCGTTGATCGCGTAAAGAAGGCACTTGGCAAGGTTCGCGCGGGCTCCGAAGAACTGCATCTCCTTTCCTGTCTGTGTGGCGGATACGCAGCAGCAGATACTGTAGTCATCACCCCACACGGGCTTCATGACGTCGTCGTTCTCGTACTGGATCGAGCTTGTCGTCACGGAGATCTTGGCCGCATACTTCTTAAAAGCTTCCGGCAGCCTGCTGGAGTAGAGGACCGTCAGGTTCGGTTCCGGGGACGGGCCCATATTCTCAAGCGTGTGCAGGAAGCGGAAGTCGTTCTTCGTGACGAGCGGTCTTCCGTCTATACCGATACCGGCCATTTCCAGCGTTGCCCAGACCGGGTCACCCGAGAACAGCTGATTATAGGAAGGAATACGGGCAAATTTGACCATGCGGAACTTCATGACCAGATGGTCGATCAGTTCCTGGGCTTCGGACTCGGTCAGTGTCCCCTCCTCCAGATCTCTCTGGATATAGATATCGAGGAATGTGGAGATACGGCCGACGCTCATGGCTGCGCCGTTCTGTGTCTTGATGGCTGCCAGATAGCCGAAGTAGAGCCACTGGACGGCTTCGGCGGCATTTGCAGCCGGTACGGAAATGTCAAAACCGTAGACTGCTGCCATTTCCTTCATCTGATTAAGGGCTTTGATCTGGTCAGCCAGCTCTTCTCTCTGCCGGATGATGTTGTCCGTCATTTCACCGTGCCCGCAATTTGCCAGATCTTCCTTCTTCTTTTCGATCAGGAAGTCGATGCCGTAGAGCGCAACTCTCCTGTAATCGCCGACAATACGCCCTCGTCCGTAGGTATCCGGAAGGCCTGTGATGATATGAGTGTGTCTTGCAGTTCTCATTTCCGGTGTGTAGGCATCGAACACCGCCTGATTGTGTGTCTTGTGATACTCGTTAAATATTTTATTGTACTTCGGATTTACTTCATACCCGTAAGTCCTTGCTGCCTGGATCGCCATTTTGATACCGCCGTATGGCATGAACGCGCGCTTCAGCGGCTTATCTGTCTGAAGACCGACGACCTTCTCATAGTTCTTCAGTTCCGGATCAATGTAGCCCGGGCCGTAAGCGGTGAGGCCGGTGACCACTTCTGTCTCACACTCGAGGACGCCGCCGCGGGCACGCTCCTCTTTCTGCAGTTCCTGCAGTTTTCCCCACAGCTTATCGGTCCCTTCCGTCGGACCGGCAAGGAAACTCTCATCGCCGGTATAGACGGTATAGTTATTCTGAATGAAGTCTCTTACATTAATGTCGCAGGTCCAGTGCGTTCCCTTGAAACCGCGCCATGCATCGTTACGAATTTCCATATTATCACTCCTTCACCGCATCCAGTCTCTTGAAGTAGAGCTTGCGGAATGCTTCGAATTCACCGAGTCCCGCACCCGTAAAGACGGCGCGGTAACCGGCATTCCTCAGTCTCCATACGAAGGAATCCTGTGCATTGTACAGTTCATTGGCCATGTAGTCGCCCCATGCTACGATGAGAGGAGTCACGACGACCTGTGCGCCGGTCTCATCGGCATGTCTTGCCTTCAGGAAAGTGATGGCCTGACCAAAGCTGTCGCGTTCTTTCAGCTGGATGACTTTTGCATTTGCATACCCCTTCTCATCCAGGGCTTTCTGAAGGTATGTATTTGCCGCACAGTGATAATACGGGTTGCCGTGCTCGACAAGCAGATACTCTTTATTCGGATCAAGCTGTGCAAATGTTTCAAACACCTCAAGGAACTCCCTGCAGGAATCCGCATCATAGAGGATCGAATCCGTCATCTTTATATCCAGGCGGTCCAGGTAAAAATCCAGACGGCTCTTTAAACTGTTGTAAAGTTCACCTTTTGTCATGAAGACCGGAACGGCGATGACCTTGCTGTATCCGAGTGCGATCGCTCTTTCCAGCGCTTCCTCGACGGTATAGACCTTGTCCTCTTTGTCTGACATGGAATGGGCGGCACTGTCATCCGTGAAGACCTGAAGGACTTCCATTCCGGAATAATCAGCAAGTTCCTCCCTGATCTTGTCATATGTAATGACCTTTGCGCGTATAACGGTCGTTCCGACGCTCGCCAGCATGATAATCGAATCTTTACTGCTCATGTTTTTTCCTCCGCAGGGAAAGCATCCGAATCGCTTTCCCTTTTCGTATACAAGTTATCCTGATTCAATGGTTATACATAACTAACCAACGTAAGTATATTATTAATAAGACTGGCTGTCAACAAATACACGGATAAGTTTTTATCTGCAATTGACAATCATTTTCTCTTGAAATATACTCTGTGTGTATTTTATTTCATTCAGGTGGTGTCATGGCAGTATTCTCTCTTTATTATATAGTGTTCATCGGCATCGCCGTTCTTCTGTATTATCTTGTCCCGAAGAAGTATCAGTGGATCGTTCTGCTGCTTTCCAGTATCCTCTTTTATTACATTTCCGGCGGACTGAAAGCCGGTCTCTTTATAACGGTCACGATCGTGTCGACCTTTCTGGGCGCACGTACCATGGAACGGATCGGTGAAGCGTCCTCAAGATCAATCAAGGCTTCCGAAAAACCCCTGTCAAGAGAAGAGAAAAAAGCGATCCGCGCAGCGGCCCGTGTGAAAAGGCACAGAGTCTTTCTGGTGACTCTGCTGATCAATCTGGGCATGCTGATCGTTCTGAAGTACGCCAATTTCTTTACTTCGAATTTTGACAGCGTGCTTTCGCGCCTTGGCGTGCCGTTCGGGATTCCTCAGGTAAGTTTTATTCTGCCTCTCGGCATCTCATTTTACACATTTCAGACGACCGGCTACCTTATCGATGTCTACAATGAAAAATATGAGGCTGACCGCAACATCTTCAAATTTGCCCTGTTCACCTCCTGGTTCCCGCAGATCATTCAGGGACCGATCAGCCGCTACGACGCACTCGCGCCGGAGCTCTATGCGGAGCGGTCTTTCAACGGAAGATCCTTCAGGACCGGTATCTATCGTATGCTCTGGGGATATTTCAAGAAGATGGTCATCGCGGAGCGATGCGCGATCATCGTGAACGAGATCATCGCGCATTACGCGGACCACTCCTACAGCGGCCTGACCGTTTTTCTCGGGGTCCTCTTCTACGGTATTCAGATGTACGGAGACTTCGCCGGCGGCATCGATATCATCATCGGAGCCTCCGAGCTGTTCGGCGTGAAGCTTGCCGAGAATTTCAACCAGCCTTATATGGCACTTAATGTATCCGAATTCTGGCAGAGGTGGCATATGACGCTCGGCACCTGGATGAAGGATTATGTTTTTTATCCGATCGCCCTCTCAAAGCCATTTGCTAAAATGCAGAAGAATCTCAAGAAGTCTCTCGGTCCCTACATCGGGAAGACGATCCCGACGACGCTGGCATCCTTCATTGTATTTGTTCTGGTCGGTATCTGGCACGGCGCGAGCTGGCGGTATGTCATCTTCGGCATCTACCATGCGACGCTGGTATCCAGCCACACGCTGCTGGAACGCGTCTACGCGAAAATGAGGGATGTCTGTCATATAAACGGGAACTCGGTCGGCTGGAAAGGCTTCTGCATGGTCCGAACGACTTTCCTTGTCACGATCGGACGGTATTTCGACTGCACGCCGGATACACGGGCCGCCTTCGAGATGCTCAGGAAGACATTTACCGTCTTCAATCCCTGGATCCTTACCGACGGATCTTTCTTCAGGCTCGGTGTCCCCGAGCGGGAGTTCTCCGTCCTCATGATGGCGATCATCCTGCAGATCGTGGTCGACGTTGTGAACGAGCGCGGGGTCAAAATCAGAGAGTTACTTGCGGATCAGCAGATCATTTTCCGATTGGCCGTTGTGTTCATCGCGATCTGGACGATCCTGATCTTCAGCGTTTACGGACCGGGATTCGACGTAGGGGCTTTCATGTACCAGCAGTTCTGAGAACTTAAAGAATCAAAAATACTATACTAAAACTTCCCATACTACAGTGCTTTAGTGCGCCTCATCGAAATATTGCTACGCAGGGACGCTCCCGCTCGGTCTCGCTGGCAACGGTACTAATAAAAATTCATCG
>CAMNDN010000044.1:0-14885 GCA_946535445.1 uncultured Lachnospiraceae bacterium | reverse complement strand
TCAAACGAAACTTTGTAAAGAATTTTCGAGTCTTGATGTGTTACGCTGTTCAGTTATCAATGTTCTCGTTCGCGCTTTGTTCTTGCGCGGAACTTCTAAAGGATATCATCCGGTTTTTATATTGTCAAGAACTTTTTTAATTTTTTGCAAAAATTTGTTTCTTTTATAAACCTGCCATCAATGACATGATAATAGCTCTGAACATATTGTATTCATCAAGAACAGTAAGTACCTCACTATCTCTTATCTGATCCATCAGAACCATTCCATTACCTGTTAAGGAGATCAGTCTGATCACGAACAGGGCAATCCAGATGACAACGATTCCTTTTATAAGGCCGATCAAAAAGCCGAGAAAATGGTCCAGCGCACTGACCCCCGGAAGATCAGCCATTCTAAGTAAAATAAAACGCAGGATCGTTAATACAAGAAAAGTTACAAAAGCTGTGGCTACAGCAGAAATCACCCTGATTATAAAGCTCGAAAGTTCTGCAGTAAGATACTGCCTGACCGTCTCAGAGCGGATAACCTGCGCAATCATATCCTTGTCGCCCAGTTCAATGATCTGCCGGGCTTCCTCCGGAAGCGGCAGAACTTCAAGCCATCCTGTACTGTCATTACCGGAAGCAATACTCTCTGCAAAATTATCAATTATGACGCCGGAATTCTCCGTAACAGAAGCTCGAACATTGGCAGATCCGTAAAGAGATTGATAGACAGCCGGAGTTCCGACATATGTCACTACGATTGTGAGAACGATTACCAGAAAAGACAGAACCGTTCTGATCATACCTCTGAATCCTGCCCATAACGCAGTAATCGACCAGTATACCAATGTCACTATTGTCAATGCATTCACATTTATAGAACTCATCTTTCCTCCGCAGTTCATTTTTTCCCGCCATATCACTTTGCCGGACCCATCATACATCAAAAGTTTGAATATTCTATGAATCAGGAACGGCTCGGCGTTCTTGCCGCGTATGTTGCGAAGCACCTTCCTTAATGCGCGGCTGCGATCTACCGGAGGCTTTTTAATCTCCGACGCTTACTTTGCATCCCATGTCTGAGACAAGTTTCATTTTGCGCATTCATCGTAGACTTTCGTCACGAGAATTCTGCGTCAGAGATCAAAAAATGGGGCTGTCGCAAAGCAGAAAAAGTGCATAAATATTCATGAAGGGACATCCACAGCGCCGGTACTTTAAATTTTCAAACGAAAGTGCAGAAAATTTATTAGTACCGCTGCGCGGGGACTAAGCGCGAGCGGTCCCTGAATGAATTATTTATGCATATAATGCTTAATGCGACAGCCCCATCGTGATCATCTTCGCTCATCTCAGTTTTATCAGCTCTGCCGTTGTATCGCTCACCACAAAATATCGATTAATACCGATTTTTATAACATCAGAGAGTATGCCTTCGTTCAGTGCTCCATTAAAGCGGAGATTTCCGTTATGCGTATAAACCGCCATCTCGTTACTGTTACAGAAAATTATTTCTTTCCCGCTGAAATGACCTTTATCGTAGATAATATCAACATATTCCGATTTGATCAATTTTCCGCTGTGTCGATAGACATTCATAGAATATCTGTGAGCGATTTCATCACATCGAAATACAAAGGCTAGTCTGGATTCATCATAAAAGAGCGACACGATCTCATCGTCGAACTGTACCGTTTCACGCCTTTTGGGCGCAGATCCTTTGTAGACGATAAAACCGTTATCTGTAAAAGCAATCAGCTCACTGCCCCCGAAATACCGAATTTCCGGGATTATTGTTCCTGCAAAATCCTCGCTTGCAACCAGATGATCCTCTTTATCACTGCCTGCAGAGCCGAAATTATAAAAGGCCAGACGTGAACCGATCACCCCGTTATCCGCTGTGATATAGGATACAGCAAGCATATCTCCTCGTCCGGAAACGCTCACGGAAACAGGATATCCATACTTAACAGCCGAAGGAGATATTACGGCGATCTCCTCGCCTTCACTGGTATAATATACGATTTCTGTTCCCTGCCCGTCCTCGACGGCAGCGACTACATTGCCGCATTCAGAGACTCTGGCAAAGAGAATGGGACTGTTCGTCACGAAATCACCCAGTTTCCCCTCCATATTATAAACATGAATTTCCGTCCCGCGTTTGTCATAGATACCGATCACGCTGCCGGAAGTTTCGACGACCGGCTGTGTCAGATTAAAGGATTCGTTCCAGATTTCCTCCTTCATGTTCGATTTCATTAAGACTGCTCCATCGGGGGAGTAGCGAAGAATTTTCCCGTTCACTTCCCTGTATTCCGACACACTGTCATACACTTCTTCAGACTCGATCACCCTGTAAGATTTAAAAGTCCAGTGCACAAAAATGTAGCGGATCAAAAAGACTGTGGCAATCAGGACCACGACAAAAAGGGCCGTACGTATATACGCGACCCTCTTGTGCTTTCTCAGCCTTGTACCGAACTCATCCTCTTCCGCATCTGCCTTACGGAAAACATCCGGGATGTGTACGATCCATTCAATTAATCTATTAAATAATCCTCGCATAATGACTGTATAACGGTACAGTTATCTTGTCTCAACGAATTCCTTTACACGCTTTGAAATGCCTTCCGCGTCAAGTCCGTACAACTTATATAAATCAAGCGCAGGTCCTGACACACCGAAATGATCCTGTATGCCTATCCTGCAGACCGGAACCGGACACTCTTCAGTAATCGCCTCACATACAGCACCGCCAAGTCCGCCGATTACGGAATGTTCTTCGATCGTAACGATTTTTCCGGTCTCACGAGCTGCTTTGACAAGGATTTCTCTGTCAATCGGTTTAATAGTATGGATATTGATTACCCGGGCACTTATTCCGCAGGCTGCCAGCAGATCCGCTGCCTCGAGAGTAGCAGAGACCGGCAGACCCGTTGCGACCAATGTGACATCAGATCCTTCTCTGAGGGTAACGCCCTTGCCAAGCTCAAATTTATAATCATCACCCGTATTAAAGACCGGAGACGCAAGACGAGCCAGTCTGAGATAGACCGGACCCTTATGCTCATAGGCGGCTTTCACTGCCTCCCTGGTCTCTATATCATCTGACGGCTGAATAATGATCATATTCGGCAGTACTCTCATCAGTGCAATGTCCTCAATACACTGATGTGTCGCGCCGTCTTCTCCGACAGAGACACCCGCATGGGATGCACAGACTTTAACATTCAATCTCGGATATGCTACAGAATTACGTATAATTTCATAAGCTCGTCCGGTAGCGAACATAGCGAACGAACTGCAGAATACAGTTTTTCCCGTTGTAGCCAGTCCGGCAGCGACACCTACCATATTTCCTTCCTGAATGCCCACATCAAAAAAGCGCTCCGGAAAACGTTTCCCGAATATTGCAGTCTGGGTAGAGGCAGCCAGGTCTGCATCCAATACGCAGATATCTTTATGAATTTCGCCGAGCTCTGCAAGCGCATTTCCGTAACTGACGCGTGTAGCGATCTTCTTTATTTCTGACATAACTCTTCTCCTGCCTTTGTAAGTTCATCCATTGCAACCTTATACAAGTCTTCTTTCGGAGCCTGTCCGTGCCAGCCAACGGCATTCTCCATGTAGGAAACGCCTTTGCCTTTCACTGTTTTCATGATAATAACAGATGGCTTCCCCTTTGTTTCCCGTGCTTCCCTGAATGCTGCATCGAGCTGATCGAAATCATTTCCGTCCTCTACATTAATTACATGGAAATTAAAAGCGGCAAATTTCTGATCGATCGGGTACGGAGCATTAACTTCTTCCAGTGTTCCATCAATCTGAAGATTGTTATTGTCAACGATAAGACACAGATTATCAAGTTTTCTGTTTCCGGCCAGCATGGCAGCTTCCCATACCTGACCTTCTTCCAGCTCACCGTCTCCCAGCATTGCGTAGGTCCGATACCCCTTCCCGTCTACTCTGGCGCCAAGTGCCATACCGACAGCTGCGGAAACACCCTGTCCGAGAGAGCCGGTAGACATATCTACGCCAGGTACCTCAATCGTAGGATGTCCCTGGAGAACGGAACCTATATGTCTCAGATTCTCCATCTCCTTCATCGGGAAATACCCCCTGGCCGCAAGTGTGGAATACAGTCCCGGCGCAGCATGTCCTTTGGAGAGGACAAATCTGTCCCGGTCTTCCATATCAGGATTTTGAGGATCAATGTTCATCTCATTGAAATACAGATAAACTAAGCATTCTGTTGCTGAAAGAGAACCGCCCGGATGTCCGGATTTCGCGTTATATACGCCAATGATTATGCCCTTACGAACTTCATTGGCAACGATCTGCAATTCCTTTTTATTCATAATTGTGTTCTCCCTTCAAGCGCTCTGAGCAAAGTCACTTCGTCTATGTTCTCCAAATCTCCTCCGACAGGCACACCGCTTGCAATTCTCGTGACCTTGATTCCTGTCGGTTTTACGATTTTGCTGATATACATGGCCGTCGTCTCACCCTCCAGGGATGAGTTTGTCGCGATAATGACCTCCCTGACATCTCCCGTCAGCCTTGTCATCAATTCTTTCAGCCGGATTTCATCCGGTCCGATCCCAAGCATGGGTGAAATGGCACCGTGCAGTACATGGTAGGTTCCCTCATACTTTCCGGTCTTTTCATATGCCGCAAGATCCCGTGGTGTCTCGACGACCATTATGATATGTTTGTCTCTTCTGGGATTACTGCATATCGGACATACTTCTGCATCAGTAAGTGTACAGCACACTTTACAGTACCGCACATTTTTTCTTGCTTCCAATATGCTGTTCGCCAGATGCTTTGCCCTCTCTTCCGGCTGACTTACAATATAGAAAGCCAGGCGCTGTGCCGTTTTGGCTCCGATACCCGGAAGTTGTGAAAGCTGCTCGACCAGATCACGGATGTAACCACTAAAATAGTCCACTGCCGAGGCCTCCCATGCCGCCGGTCATTTTGCCGACCAGACTGGCCTGTTCTTCATCGACCTTCTTGAAAGCTTCATTTAAGGCTGCGACAACAAGATCCTCAAGTGTCTCAACATCATCCGGATCTACTACTTCCGGATCAATGGTCAGCTTTATGATCTCTTTCTTTCCGTTTACGGATGCAGATACAACTCCGCCACCGGCTGTCGCCACGAACTCTTTTTCCTGAAGAGCTTTCTGCTGTTCCTCCATCTGACGCTGCATACGCTGTGCCTGCTTCATCAGATTGTTCATGTTTCCCGGCATTCCTCCGCCGAAACCACCTCTTTTTGCCACGTTTTTCCTCCTGTTTTAACTTGAGCATCTATAAGTTCAAGTCTCGCTCCCTGCCTAAGAAAAATCTTCGTCATCTACTTCAGCATGCATTCCGATCTTATCCGGGTCATTTAAAATATCATCCACAGATATCGCGAAGAGATCTTTTTTATGATCCCCGGATGAATCAATGACAACATCCACATGTCTGTTGTACATTCTCTCAATCGTTTTTTCGATTTCTGCCACCAAATTATCCGAAGTTTCCTTCCTCCGCAGAACATATTCCCGGTCAAAACCCTGGAAACTCAGATAGAGTTTGCCGTCCATATTGACAGCATCATACAAAGGTTCCACATCCTCCAGGAATTTCTTATGCAGTCCGGATTGTACATTTGCAGCAATCGTTGCCCACTCGCTCCTGATCTTCACAAGTTCTTCCGGAGCGGCATTAGGCGGGGGAGCAGTTCTCTCTACCGACGAATCATATCCCGACCCAACAGTCTCTGTCAAGCCATTTGTAGCACCCCTGTCGTCATCTCGTTGTATTTGCACAAAATTTCCCGATTCGAACGCCGCAATTTTATCCTCCAGAACACGCATCCGGTCAAGGACCGCATCATCCGTCTGTTCCATCTGCGGCCTGCAGAGCTTTACGATCGCAATCTCTGTAAGAACCCGGCGGTTACCTGCAAAGCGCATGGAATTCTGCAGTTCAGAAAGCACACGTATATAACGCATGATCGTCTCAGGCTTTGTCTGACCGGCATATGTGAGAAGTGTGTTCATCTGCTCTGCAGATACATCAATGATCTCGGAGGCATCATCCGTTGCCTCCACCAGAAGGAGATTACGAAGGTACCAGATAAAATCACTCACTACCTGGCCTACTTCACGCCCCCGTTCCATCATTTTTCCAAACAGAAGAATGCTCCGTCCGGCATCCCCTCTCACAATACAGCCCAAAAGTTCTCCGTAGACATCTGTATCCACAGCACCGAGTGCATCCAAAGCTTTTTCGTAGGTCAGCTCCTCTCCCATGAAGAAAGCCATGCATTGATCAAGCAGGGACAAAGCATCACGCATAGATCCGTCTGCCTGTCTGGCAACAAATCTCAGCGCACGGTCTTCACAGACGACATGCTCCTTTTCCGTCAGATATTTCATGCGCGACATGAGTGTATCCATGTCTATTCTTCTGAAATCGTAACGCTGACACCGGGAAAGTATTGTTGTCGGAATTTTTCCCGACTCAGTCGTCGCGAGAATAAAAATGACATAAGAAGGAGGTTCTTCAAGCGTTTTCAGAAGCGCATTAAATGCCCCCTGAGACAGCATGTGAACCTCATCGATAATGTACACCTTATAATTTCCCTGTGTCGGACGGTAACGTACCTCCTCAACGATTTCCCTGATATTATCGACGCCGTTGTTGGAAGCGGCGTCGATTTCAATCACGTTCATAGACGTTCCTGCCGCAATGGCACGGCAGGAAGCGCATTCATTACAGGGATTCCCGTCTATCGGATGTTCACAGTTAACGACTTTAGCCATGATTTTGGCAATCGAAGTCTTTCCCGTTCCTCTTGTACCGCAGAAAAGATATGCATGCTGCAGTCTTCCCGTCCTCACCTGATTCTTTAACGTTGTAATAATATGATCCTGACCTTTGACTTCATCAAATGTCTGAGGACGGGCTTTGCGATATAGAGCAACATATGACATATATTAATCTCCGAAACTGATGCCGATATACTTGGCAAGCTGGACGGTCTGGTCATCCGGATCAACGCTCTTCAGCTGGCCCGCACTTGCTTCAAGCGGAACCTTGACGATCTGATTGTTGACGGTAGCGACCATATAGCCGTACTCTTCATTGACGATGAGCTGAGCGGCATAAGCGCCGAGTTTTGTAGAAAGGACACGATCGAACGGATCCGGGGAGCCGCCGCGCTGTACATGTCCCGGAACTGTTACACGTACTTCCGATCCCAGTCTCTCTGTGATATCTGCAGCGAGCTTGTAAGATACGGACGGATACTGCTTGAGCAGTTTCTCCATAGCCTTCTTACGGTCTTTCTTCTTGAGCGCAGCCATCTCCTTGGAGATCGCGCCTTCCGCTACTGCAAGTATTGTGAATTTTTTACCATGGCTGTGACGCTTTTCTATCGCAGCACAGACCTTGTCAAGATCATAGGGAATTTCCGGAAGAAGGATAATATCAGCACCGGATGCAAGACCTGCGGAGAGAGTCAGCCAGCCGACCTTGTGACCCATTACCTCGACGATAAATACTCGTCCGTGCGAAGAAGCAGTTGTATGGATCTGATCAATTGCAGTCGTTGCAATATCGATTGCGGACTGATAGCCGAATGTAAGATCTGTTCCCCAGATATCATTGTCGATCGTCTTCGGAAGATGGATGACGTTAAGTCCTTCCTCGCGAAGAAGGTTCGCCGTCTTCTGTGTTCCGTTTCCTCCAAGGATAACAACGCAGTCAAGACGAAGCTTGTAATAATTCTGCTTCATTGCCGCGACCTTATCAAGACCATTCTCATCCGGCACGCGCATAAGCTTGAACGGCTGTCTGGATGATCCGATAATTGTGCCGCCCCGGGTAAGGATGCCCGAGAAATCATCGGATGTAAGAAGGCGATAATTTCCGTAGATCATTCCCTTATAGCCTTCAAGAAAACCGTAGATTTCTACTTCATCAAGATTATTCGTAAGACCTTTTACGACACCTCTCATTGTAGCATTGAGAGCCTGGCAGTCACCGCCGCTGGTTAACAGACCAATTCTTTTCATAGCATGCCCTTCTTTCTCAAAAAGTATTTTCGTCCGCAGACTGATTAATTTAAATTATACTCCGCTTATTCCCGTTTGACAATTCATGGTTTTTCATATATACTCTTTCTATCCGTGCAGCCGGGGCATTAGCGGGGCCCTGTAACCTGAAGTCCGCTACAGCAGGGGTGATGCCGATCCGAGGGTCTGTCTTTATGGAGCTGCCCTCTCAAAGTGGCGTTGACGTTTGGGTCTTACGCAACGAGAACCTGTGAACCGTGTCAGGGTGGGAACACAGCAGCACTAAGCGGGAGCTCTCGTGTGTCGTGAGGGTGCCTGGGCTGAGTTAACTGGAGAGGTTACGTCTGTGGGGACCGATTCAGAGTGAGGCGCACGGATTTTTTATCCGACAACAAAGGAAGGGTCTTCAGCCCTTCCTTTTTCTTGCCCTTTTCTTTTTCTCGGATCCGGAACGTTCCGGGGTATCGCTGACATCTTCAGAACGATTCCTATATGCTTCGTTCTGTCTTCTCCTTCTTCTTGCAGCCCGCTTTCTTCTGAGCGCCTCTTCTCTTTCCTGCTGTTTCCTGTGGTTAATATACAGCGTGCGCCCTACGAACAGAAGAAGAATAATAAGAACAGCGAGAACGATCAGAAGTATTCGAAGAAAACCGTCCTTCTCTTTCTCCGCTTCATATTCCACCGCAGACATCTCTGTTCCGTCAGATGCCGTCTCTGCCGGACCGACCGTCGTACGGTTCGCTTCCTGTTCCCGCACCACCGGGGTCACCGTCGCCTTCGGCTTTTCTTTTTTCAGAACAGTGCCGACCGGATTATTCTCATACGTATATACTGTACGAATACTTCCGTCATCAAGGGTCTTCTCCTCTTTAGACAGACCGGATAAATCGAATCCGACCGGTATGGTCACTCCGCCTGTCAGTTCCCATCTTTCACCGACCTCACTTGCAAGGTCATAATTATAGAAGGAATTAAACCCGTACTCGAACAGATTCTTATGGTCAGTAAAATCAGAATTGTCCGGGCCATGAAGTGTTACACAGATCAGAGTCCTTCCATCCTTCTCAGCCGCAGTGACAAGTGTTCTCCAGGCAAGATCTGTGTATCCGGTCTTTCCCCCTATACAATACGGATAATAATGATCCGTATCCGACTCGATGATGAGTTTGCAGTGATTTTCATAGGTCCTCTCCGTCTCGGTCATATTTGTCGGCGGAACGGTATAGACCTGAGTGGAGATGATCTGCCTGAATGTCTCGTTTTTGAGGCATTCCTGCATGATGAGAGCCATATCCATTGCCGTCGTATAATGATCATCCCCGGGAAGTCCGTTCGGATTATTAAAATGAGTACCGGTCGTACCGATCTGTGCGCACCGGTCATTCATCATCTGGACAAATGCCTCCACGCTGCCGCCGACATATTCCGCAAGCTGTGCGGCAATATCATTGGCTGATTTCAGCATGAGCATGTAAAGACACTGCTCCACCGTGAACTGTTCACCGAGTACCGGACTGATATTGGAGCTGCCGCCGTAAGCCTCAGCCATTCCGGCTTCCGTCATGGTGACTACCTCGTCCATCTGTGTATTCTCGAGGACCAGCAGGCATGTCATTATTTTCGTAATAGAGGCAGGGATCCGCTGGACATCACGGTCCAGAGAGTAAAGGATCGCTCCCGTATCCGCGTCCATCAGCACGGCTGAGTCTTCGCTGATTTCCGTCATCTGCGGCCAGTTCGTGAGGTGATTGGTGAGAGGATCCCTGACCGGTACGGTCGGGACCGGTTCCGCCACATCTGCCGCTGCGTCCACTGCTTCCGTTCCCGCCTCTGCGTATACACGGACAGGCAGTGAGAATAAGATAGTGATAATCAAAAGTCCGATGCCCAGACGACTCATAAAAGATCGCATACAAAGACCGGACCGACTATAAAGCATATAATTTTTCCCCCTAAGTACAAAAACTGGAATTTACTTCAATTTCTTCCGTATAAAAGCTATCACAGCATTTTTACGACTTCAAGCTTCTTCACGCAAGTGTAAATTAATTGAAACAATTATTTATCTATCTGCGATACGACCCATGCAAAAAGGAGGACATCTTCCGATGTCCTCCCATAGCGGAGAAGATGGGATTCGAACCCATGCACCGGTTACCCGATGACCGCATTTCGAGTGCGGCTCGTTATGACCACTTCGATACTTCTCCTTAACTATTCATGATACGGACACGATCCATTTCAGCCAGTTCCATGGCCCGTTTCTTTTTCCGTTCAGCATCCCGCTGTCTCAATTCACGGAAGAACTGTTTCATCATCGCACTGCATTCTGCTTCCAGCACGCCTGCGGTGATTTCCGCCTGATGATTAAATCCCTGATTCTGGAGCAAATTCAATACAGAACCCGCACATCCGGCCTTTGGATTCATGCACCCGATTACGCATCTGGGAATTCTGGCCTGTACAATCGCACCGGCACACATGGGACAGGGCTCAAGTGTGACATACATTGTACACTCTTCTATTCTCCAATCGCCTATTTTTTTGGCGGCTTTACGTATAGCATTCAGTTCAGCATGAGATAAGGTGCTCTTATCCGTATTACGCCGGTTGTACCCTCTGGCAATGATCTCGCCATTATGTACGATCACACAGCCTATGGGAACTTCTTCCAGCCTGTACGCTTTTTTCGCCTGCCTCAGCGCTTCGCGCATAAATCTCTCGTCCGTATCCATACCTGCATATTATAACTGATAGAATTAAATAAATCAATAACACAAATTCCTTATATGTAATTGTATTCTTCAAAAAAACACATTCGAATGCTATACTTGACCATAGAATCGTTACGGATCACCTTGTGATTCTCTACCATGAACAAAAAATAACGATGGAAAATCAGTCAGGAGGACAGATTTTTTATATGGAACAGGCAAGTATTTACGGGGATCATCTCCCGGCGATGCAGCAGGCGTGCGATGATATTCTCAATCAGATCGAAATCGTCCGTCGGAAAATGACACAACAGACAGGTACCGATCCGGTTGAGCACATCCGGTACAGGCTGAAGACCGAGGAGAGCATGCGGGATAAATGCCGTAGACGAGGACTCCCCGAAAATGAGCACTCTGCTCTCAGGGTCCTGTATGACGCAATCGGAATTCGAGTCGTATGCTCATTCATCAGTGATGTCTACCACATCAAGGATTACCTTACGGAACTGGCCAACTGCAAGGTCGTCATGGAAAAGGATTATATCCGAAAAGCCAAGTCCAACGGCTACAGGAGCTACCATCTCATACTTCAATACGAAGACACCTATTTCGTCGAAGTTCAGCTTCGGACCATCTCCATGGATGTATGGGCTGCTCTCGAACACCACCTTAAATACAAGAAAAATATTCGCGGAAATATTGACCTTATTTCCAGCGAACTGAAACGATGCGCTGACGAACTTGCCTCCACGGATCTGTCCATGCAGACGATCCGCGACATGATTCTTGAGGAAGGGGATGATGACAGATGAAGCTGCTGCTCGCAGAGGATACCCGGGATATGAACCGGGCGATCACAGCTATTCTTACACACGAAAAATATGATGTTGATCAGGCCTTTGACGGAGAAGAGGCACTTGATCACCTTCTCAGGGACAGTTACGATATGGTCATTCTTGATATCATGATGCCCAAATTGTCCGGACTCGAAGTACTCGAAGAGATACGCAAACGAAATGTCACGACTCCGGTCCTTCTTCTGACAGCCAAAGCAGAGATCGATGATCGTGTCGCCGGA
Organism: uncultured Lachnospiraceae bacterium; assembly: GCA_946535445.1. Taxonomy (GTDB): domain Bacteria; phylum Bacillota; class Clostridia; order Lachnospirales; family Lachnospiraceae; genus Chordicoccus. Next base: position 3,031 of record CAMNDN010000044.1, on the reverse strand, counting down.
CTTGACGCAGGCGCTGACGACTATCTTACAAAACCGTTTGCCATGAAAGAGCTGCTCGCCAGAATTCGTTCCATGACCAGAAGGCACAGCAAATACAATTCGGACGAACTGCATTTTGCAAATGTTACATTGCGCGCCGAGAATCTGGAACTCTCTTCCGAAAACACAGTCCGCCTGTCTATGAAAGAATTCGAACTCATGCAGACGCTGATCCTGAATGCCGGAAAGGAAATTGAGACGGATTTCCTGCTGTCCCACATCTGGGGAGGTGAGGAAGGCGCTTCCAGCGACACAGTCTGGCTCTACATCTCATACTTAAGAGGAAAACTGAAAGCAATTAATTCCCGCGCAGAAATCAAAGGCAGGCGCGGGGGAAGTTTCTGCCTGTCTGAACTATGAACGCTGAATCGATCCGCCAATTAAGAATACGATTTATCATCATCGCAATGCTGTCTGTCGCGCTGGTGGAGCTGTTCATCACGGCTTTTCTGAATATCACGAACGTGCTGACCACACACAACAATATTCATACCATACTCGATCACATCTGTGAGAACGGCGGAGATCTTCCTCTTGACGACATCTCTTCCGAACATGATTCTTCGGGGCATACTGCAGAAGAAATTGAGAACAATATAAATCAAGGCCAGGACTTCTCTGTCTTCTCCATCTTTATGAACAGCTATATGAGTGACAGTTCATCTCCTGAATTCCAGTATGCGACCAGATATCTGGCCGTTCTGTACGATGAGAACGACGAGGTCGTCGAAATCAAAAGAACACATATCGCGGCATTTGATGATGATCAGGCAGTCGCATACAGCCGGGTCGCAAAACGCAGAGAAAAAAAATACGGCATCATGGGAATATATTATTACGAATATCGTAAGAACGCTGACGGTTCATCGATCGTGGCGATCCTTGATTGCAGAACTCAGGTCCATATGATGCTCAGACTATTCTATTCCTCTCTGATTATCTGTATCGGGCTTCTCCTGATCATTCTCTGGCCGGTATACATTTTCTCCAACCAGCTGATCCAGCCCGAACTTCGGAACATCGAGCGACAGAAACAATTCATCACCAATGCAAGTCACGAACTGAAAACGCCTCTCGCCGTTATACGGGCCAACACGGAAGTTCTCGAAATGATCGAGGGGGAAAATGAGTGGACGGAATCCACCATGCGTCAGGTCGACCGCATGAGCGGTCTGATCCAGAACCTTGTACAGATTGCGCGTGCTGAGGAACAGGCGGATAAATCTGACATGAATGAGCTCAATTTCGGGGAGATCATCGATGACATCGTAAAGACTTTCCGGCCGGTGGCTGAACAGGACGGGAAAACGATGGCCACGGAAATACAGGGAGATGTTACCATCGTAGCGGATGAATCCGTTATAAGGCAGCTTGCTTCCCTTCTGGTGGATAACGCCATTAAATATTGTGACCCGGAAGGGACGATCACGGTACAGGTCTCTAAAAAGGGAAAAGCTGCAAGGCTGGTCGTCTCCAACAATTATGCAGCAGGTGCAAATACAGATTACTCCCGCTTCTTTGAGCGCTTCTACCGCAGCGATCAGTCACACAACACGGAAAAAGGAGGTTACGGAATCGGGCTTTCCATCGCCGAGAGTATTGTTCGTCAGTATCGCGGCAGCATTTCGGTATCCTGGAAAAACGGAATCATATCATTCACCTGTATAATTCCCTGAAATCGAATAAGATCAGAAGCCTTACCTGTCCGGAGTCGAAAAATCGATTCCGGATAGTTTATTTTTTACATCTCTTTATGGTAAAAGTGCTGAAATTACGTTAATTTTTCCGAACTTACGCAAATTTTTGAAACATGCTAAACTATAGATGTAGAATATTAATATGATCCGGAGAGGGGCGCAAATATCCGGAGCGCCGAGAAAATTATGACAAATATAGAAGTAAACGAAGCTGTTATGCACATCCCTGAAGGCGTCTGTAGAATTACCGGCATCATCGAGCGTGATCTGTCAAGTCTCGGTACCCGTGAGTACTACATTTTAGTGCCGGTATATGATAATGGAACAAAGATCTATATACCTACCGAAAACGGAGCGGCCAAAATGCGTGAGCTTTTGAGTCGCGAGGAAGTTCTGGAATTAATTGATTCAATTCCGGAATGCGAGTCTGTGTGGGTCGAAAACGACAAGGAGCGTATGGCTGCATTTTCTTCAATTGTCTCACGCTGTGACCATTACGAGATGCTCTGCCTGATTCGCACGCTTCGCAATAAGCATGAGGAAAAACTGCGTTTGGGCAAGAAATTTCACAGTGCCGACGAAAGGATCTTCAAGGAAGCCGAAAGAATTTTGTTCGGGGAATTCGGATACGTGCTCAACCTCAAACCGTCTGAAGTAGGTTCTTTTATCGCGGACAGAATTAAAGACCGTGATCCGCATGAGCAGATCACTTCTTAAAATAAAATGTATTTAAAAAATTATAAAAGCTGCCATGCTAAATCTTTTATGATTCAACATGGCAGCTTATTTTATTTCATGGCGCTGTTTTATCAATCAACAAGGCATGCATCGAGCTGTGCCTCGATTTCCCTGCGGTCCATGTTCTGACCGATAAAGACAAGTTTCTGCATACGATCACCGTACTTCGGATCCCACATCTGACGTACCTGTGGGTATTTCTCAAGTACGCGGTCAATTGACGCCTGATCCGCACTTGCCAGGAAGCGTCCGCTCTGCATTTCCTGAATCATGTGACCGGCCTGTTCAAATATATAAGACATGTCCGGTTCTTCTTTATACCAGATCATACCCTTGCAGCGGATGATCGCACGCGGCCACTTCTCTGCGAGGGCAATGATCTTATTCCGATCGAACGGGCGGCGTCTGAAATATACAAACGATCCGATACCATACTCTTCGACCTGATAAGACGCATCGGAATTGTGGTGATGATGGTGATGATGGTGGTGATGACCGCCTCTGTGATGACCGCCTTCCTCTTCATGGTCATCATCATGATGATGCTCATCCTCATC
>CAMNDN010000043.1:0-15730 GCA_946535445.1 uncultured Lachnospiraceae bacterium | reverse complement strand
TTATTACGCAAAAGAGAAGTAAAATTCCGATTTCTTTAAAAGCTATAGGAATCCTTGAAAAAAACTGTGAAAAGGTTTATGCTTACAATAACTGTCTATTATGAAAAATGTTGTTAAAGTAAAGGGGTATAAGTATATGAAGAAAAAATTGATGGCTATTCTGTTGTCCCTTGCTATGGTTTCTTCTACAGCTCCAGAGGCTGTTACTTTTGCTGCGGATACCGCAGTGGAGGAGACAGAGAATGAAACCATTGTTTCGGACGAGGATGCTGACCAGTATGAGGTCATTTCTGATGATGCATTGCCTGCTGAGGATTCTTTAACGGGGAGTGAAGATATACAGATTGAAGAATCAGCAGAAGAAGAGACCGTTCTTGATGACGAGGCAGGATCAGCAGAAGAAGAAGTACTCTCGGATGATCTCTATAATTATAGGAAGATTTCCGACACAGAAGTTGCGGTAACGGGCATCGTAGCGGAAGATGCAGAAGAATTGGCGATCCCGTCTGAACTTATTCTTGAAGATGCTGTCTATGCAGTAACAGCAATCGAGAAGGGTGCATTTGACGGTCTTTCCGCTGAAAAGCTCAGCATACCGGCAGGCGTGACATCCTTTGGAGCCCAGGCTCTTCCGTCACTTAAAACAATTTCAGTAAGTGAAGATAACACAGCGTTCACTGTTAAAGACGGTGTTCTCTTCACGAAAGCTGCCGAGGATGAGAAAGCAGACCTTCTTCTTTATCCGGCCGCAGCTGATGCGGAAAGCTATATCATTCCGGAGAAGACAGGAGTTATTGCGGAGAAGGCATTTGCCTATGTTGCGAATCTGAAGACAATCGTATTCGGAGAAGGAATTGATAAAATTGAACAAAATGCAATTCTGACACCGGCGAACCCGCTGGAAATCGCACTCGCATTCTATGAGGTTCCTGCGGAAATCGGCGAGCAGGCATTTGTTCTCGATGGAGCAGACAGCAACGTCATTTACCTGAGAAGCGAGGAAGTCCTCGCTGCAATCGAGGAAATCCAGCCGGCATATGTATACAGCCCGGCTATGTACGACGAGAATGACGAGCTTGTTGAGGATTATTCAGCAGCTGTCAGCATTGTAACAGAAGGCATTCCTGAAAGCATTCAGGCAATGATCGATGCCGCGAACAGCACGGAAGAGGAACTTGACGTTGTAACGGAGGATGAGTCAGCAGTTGAAAAAGTTCCTGCAGACGAATCAACAGACAGTCTCCCGAAAGATTCCAGCCTCAGCGAAGTACCGAAGGATACGACAGTTGCCGAGGAGGCGACCGTCGGTGCCGGTCCGGAGAGTCTGGATGCAAATATCGCGGCGGGCTACTATTCCATGAGAAATCAGGCCGTTGCAAGATTCCTTAAGATCAGAAATGCAAGTATCAAGGAATCTACAGACGCTTATCTGGCGGCTTACGGTTCCGATATGGGAGCAACTCTCAGTATTATTCCTCTCGGAAGCGGACTCTACAAGATCGTAGCTTCCTGCTCCAACAAGGCTCTTACGCTGAGTGCGGATGCGGCAGACAATGTCGATGTTATCCAGAAGGCATACACCGGCGACGATAAGCAGAAATGGTATATCCGTGAAGCTGAATCCGGTGTTTACAAGTTCTATCCTTATACAAATGATGCTTATGCCATCGACACCAAGGGACAGGCAACTGCTTCCGCAACGAAGATCGTCGTCACAAAAGTATCGTCCAACAAGACACAGGGATGGAAGCTTGTTACAAGGACCAACCCGACTGAGAATCATCTTGAAAACGGTATCTACTCGATTTCTACATCGCTGGCTTCAGGCAAGGTCCTCGATATTCCGGCGGCAAGCAAGGCCAACGGCGCGAACGTACAGATTTATCAGTCCAACAATTCGGCTGCACAGCAGTTCATTCTGAGATACCTTGGCTACGGTAACCTTTTCAGAATTATCAACGTTAATTCCAATAAGGCGCTTGATACGACAGGTTCGAAGACAGGAAATAATGCAAATGTACAGCAGTCCAACCAGAGCTCTTCCTCCACGACACAGATCTGGAGAATTGTAAAGAACTCTGAAGGCAAGTACATTGTATTTAATGCCGGTGCGAACAGGGTACTCGATGTAGCCGCTGCTTCCACAGCGAACGGCGCAAATGTCCAGATTTACAGCTGGAATAATACCGCTGCTCAGAAATGGAATTTTAAGAAGGTAGCTGCCAAGACTGCTGTCGATATAAGCGGAAAAGATGCCGAAATCAAGGCAGGCTGGTATACGATGACCACCGCCCGTATCAACAGACCCATTGCTGTAAGAAATGCAGATCTTGCAGATAATGCGAATGTTCTGATCCAGGCACCGCGCACAGGTGAAAATACTATCTTCTATATTGAGCCTGTCGGAAATGAAAAATATGAAATCAAGGCATTCTGTTCGAACAAGGTCCTGACATGCGTATGGGGAGCTGACTCCAAGGATGCCGGAAATGTTGTTCAGAAGACAGATTCGAATCTCTCTACTCAGAGATGGTACATTCGTATATCCAAGAAGAATGTAAATTATCTGTCGATTTGTTCCACGAGCGATCAGAACTATGTTCTTACACTCAAGGATAATAAACCGAATTACGGAACATCCGTAACGGCTGCGCTTTCACAGGGCCTGAACGGACAGAGATGGAAACTTAACAAGATTGATAATCCGAATCTTTCCATCCCGTATAACAATACGACATACAAGATCGAGTCCAGTCTGAACAGCAAGATGGTCGTCTCTACAGAAGCACAGAGCAAGAAGAGCCAGGCAAATGTTCAGCTGATGCAGAAAGTAAACGGAGCCGGTGAATTCTGGACATTCAAGAAGGTCGGCTACGGCAATCTGTACAAGATCACGAACTCCTATACCGGACTTGCCATGGATGCATATGCGGGCGGTACAGCGGATGGAACGAATGTCTGGATGTATTCGGCAAATGACACCAATGCCCAGCTTTGGAGAGTCATGCCGACAGATTCGACCAAGACGAAATTTGTCATCATCAATGCTGTAAGCTATAAGGCACTGGATCTTGCCGGCGGTACGGTAGCGGCAAATACGAACGTTCAGATTTATTCACAGAATGATACGGATGCTCAGAAGTGGACACTGTCCAGAGCCAACATTAACACATACGTTCCGGTCAGTACCGCAGTAACCATCAGAATGAAGGGTAACAAGAACCGCCTTGTCGAGGTAAAGGACGGAAGTACTGCAAACGGAGCGACCGTTCAGATGTATGCTGAACGCGGCAACACGGATCAGAGCTTTATCTTCAGGAAACAGACTGATGGATCTTACAAAATTCTGAATGCGGCAAGCAATAAGTACCTTGATATTGAATCGACTGCTTCCGGAGCGAAGATCATTTCCACGGCCAATGCCAACAAAGACAGTCAGAAGTGGATTATTACCGCTACGGGAGATAATGACGCCAGCTTCAAGATTGAGAATAAGGCAACGGGTCTCGCCCTGACAGGCGGTTATCCGAACAGGACAGTGGTCACGCAGAAGGAATACGGACGCGTAAAACATCAGAAGTTCTACTTCGATACACCGGTCATCAAGACAGGCTGGCAGGCAGTAGGCTCCAACTGGAGATACTATGACAGCAAGGGCAACTGCTACAGGAATACATTCCTGGAGGACGGCAAGTACTACTTCGACGCAAGCGGAAATGTTCTGACCGGATGGAAGAAGTACGGCGCATATTACTACTACTACAGGGGTAAGGATGGCCGTGAGTACACGGATAACAGACCGTATCTTGCAGCCCTGTTCGGTTCCACAGGCTCCAAGTATAACAGCCAGACAAGACCGAATTGCTCTTACTATTACACAATCGATACAGCACGCTGCGTTGTAACATGGTACACTCAGTATCCGGGAACAAGTGACTGGAACCTTCCGGTCGTCGCATTCCTGTGCTCACCCGGAACAAACGCTACACCGACAGACGCCGGCGGAAGAAAGACAGGTTTCTCAAAAGAGTGGATCGACCTTATGGGACCGTCCTACGGTCAGTACGGTACAGAAGTAAAGGCATGGACATACATTGCCGGAACCAGAATTATCGACTGGACGAACAACGGTGAGTATTTCCACTCCGTAGCATGCGGTGCTGCAAATACGCATAACCTGAACCCGAACACGTACAACCTGCTCGGAACAAAACAGTCTCACGGCTGCATCCGTCTCGGTGTAAGAAATGCTTACTGGATCTACAACTTTGTTAATGCCGGAACGATGGGCAGATGCTATGATAACTGCCCGGCACCGCTCAGAACGCTGCCGCAGGCATGGGCGATCACAACGATCGATCCTACAGATCCTCATTACACAGGAAACTGGGGATATGTCGACAGCTATGCAACGGCATATACAAATGGTGCATACATTCCGAGAGGTTAATATTGAACGGAATGTAAGCTGAAATTCCAAGAGGTTAATTTCAAACGGGATGTAAGCTGAAATTCCGAAAGGAAAAAAATGAGAAAGGCGTGGCTTCGGCCACGCCTTTTGTAGTTCATTGAAGCATGGAGAATATGGATAAGAAGGCAATAAAAATATAAACAATAAAAAAGATGCCCTGCCATGGCCGACCCACAGCAGAACATCCTGATGATACTCTTTTGAATTATTTGAATCTGACGATTCTCTTTTATACAATTACTTACAACACAAATATTTGGAAAACGAATATTTACAGCTCTACCTTGAAATCAGCGGAACCCTCGCCGTTTACTACATAGTAAGCAGCGTTCTCTTCCGGCTTGATGTAAAGATCGATCGAGCTGATCTCTGTATCTGCATGAGAAGCCTTGAAAGCTTCCTCAGCCTTTGCAACGATGTCAGATACGACAACGGATTTTCCGTAGAACTCGACTGTTGCCGTTACAGTGGGCTCAGCCTTCTTCGCAGCTTTCTTAACAGTATTCTTTGCTGCGGAAGCAGTCTTGGCAGCAGTCTTTTTGGCAGTTGTTGCTGCTTTGGATGCAGTCTTCTTTGTCTCCTCTGCTGCTTTCTCAAGAGCGGCAACAGCCTTCTCAGATTCTTCAACGATCGTATTCTTAACTTCGGCTGTTACCTCAGCGGCTGTCTTTTTGGTAGCGTTTCTCTTTGTTGCCATAATAATTTCCTCCTCAATTTAAGAACTTGTATTTCTTATTCAAATGTCTGTCTTATTCACATTAGCTATCTGATATTTTTCTGTAACGGCTGTGATTATAAAACCATTTGTCAAATTTGTCAAATTTCTAATGCAATTTTTGGCAATATTGCCAATAGAGGCATTTTTTCCTTCCAGATGAAATAATCAGTTGTAGTAATGAGAAGGCATTTGTTTTATAATGTTATTGTGTTTTTTACTGTCTGAAAGGTAGATTTTATACGGATTTTTAGCTATTATGACAGTGAGAAAATACACGATAGAGAGGAGATATGCATTTGCACACAATTTTTTCTTATTTTTATTAGGAAGAAATGTGGTGCAGAGCGCACTTATTATGAAAATTAACGTAAGAAAAGCGGGACACGGGGATGTGCCGAGAATAATAGACATCCTTCTCCAGGTGAACAATGTGCACGCGGAAGGCCGTCCGGACATTTTCAAGAAGGGCGGAAGAAAGTACACGGCGGAGCAGCTGGAGATGATTCTGGAGGATGAGAGCAGACCGATCTTCGTCGCGGTCAGCGAAGAGACCGGGGACGTTTTGGGATACGGCTTCTGCGTGATCATCGACACGGCGGAGACGAACAATCTGCATCCGCGGCGCGAGCTGTACATTGACGACCTGTGTGTGGACGAAGTCTACAGAAGGAATGGAATCGGACAGATCATTTTTGACTACATCCGCGGCTACGCGAAGGAAATAGGGAGCTACCACCTCACGTTGAACGTCTGGGCCTGCAACCCACAGGCCATGAGTTTCTATGAAAAGCAGGGAATGAAAATGCTGAAAAAGGAGATGGAGATTCTGCTTTGACCGAAGTCGCGGCGCGGACGATCTGTTTCATGTAAATACGACAATTTCTTTAAGCGGAATGGGAATGCTGAGATAAAGTGTGAGTGAGTTAAATTATATGTATATCGTCCGATGCAGCGACGATACGCTCTATACCGGCTGGACCAATCACCTGGCGGAGAGGATTGAAGCTCACAACCGGGGGAAAGGAGCCAGGTATACCAGGAGCCGGAGACCTGTCGAGCTGGTCTACTTCGAATCATTTGCGACGAAGGAGGAGGCGATGTCCAGGGAGTTCAAGGTCAAGAAGCTCACAAGGGCGGAGAAACTGAGGATGATAACGGCAGGCAGTTTGATAGGAGACGGATCAGCGGAGGATGTGCACATTTGCAGTGAATCAAGAACACCTGGGCGTTCTTGATGTGATGTGCGCGGCGGCAAGACGCCTTCTACTGCGCACGTCTGCGATTAAGTATGTTCATGAGATACCGGGGTATCTTACGATATAAATAATTTCGGGGGAAAAGGCCCTCAAAAAGCCAGGTAATATGAAGGAGGAAATATGGAAGACAAGATTTTTGTAGTAGGTCACAAAAATCCTGATACTGACTCAATATGCGCGGCGATTTCTTACGCATATCTGAAGAATCAGATTGAAAAAACTGACAGATATCAGGCAAGAAGAGCGGGACAGATCAATGAAGAGACAGAATTTGTATTGAAATATTTCGGTAAAGAAGCTCCTCTCTACATGCCCAACGTAGGAACGCAGGTCAAAGACCTTACAATTGATGACGTTGAGGGCGCTCCGGATGATGTTACGATCCGACTCGCATGGGATTACATGAGCGAGAGCGGAATCTCCGCACTGCCGATCATGAAAGAAGACGGTACCCTGGAAGGCATGATCACTGACACGGATATCACCAGATATTTCATGGATGCGTATTCAAAGACAATTATGTCCGAGGCCAGGACAAAATATCTCGATATTGCCGAGACAATCAACGGTGAAGTCGTTGTCGGTGACCCGGAAGCTCACTTCGAGGAAGGCCGCGTTATTGTAGGTGCTGCTTCTCCGGAACATTTCCAGCATTATATCAAGCCGAAGGATCTGGTCATCCTGGCTGACCGTGCCGACACACAGCTGACCGCTATCGAGGAAGGCGCGACTGCCATCGTGATCTGCCTGACAGGTGAAGTAAAGAAGATCGTCCGCATGGCAGCGCAGGCAGCAGGTACAGTCGTCATCACAACGAAGTTTGATACCTACACGGTTGCCCGCCTGATCAACCAGGCGATCCCGGTCAAACATCTTATGCAGAAGGAAGGCGTGGTCTCTTTCAAGGAGGACGATTTCCTGGATGATATCCGCGAGACAATGAGCAAGCTTCGCCGTCCGTCCTACCCGGTCATGAACAACAGAGGCCAGTATGTAGGTATGATCGGCTCTCAGAATCTTCTGAGCGCAAAGAAGAAACATGTTATCCTTGTTGACCATACTGAACTTTCTCAGGCGGTGGATAACCTGGAGCAGGCAGAGATCGTTGAGATCGTCGACCACCACAGAGTCGGTACAGTCGAGACGATCAACCCGGTCTATTTCCGCGGCGAGCCCGTCGGCTGCACATGCACGATCATCTACTCCATGTTCCACGAGTACGGCATTGAGATTCCGAAGGACATTGCAGGTCTCATGATGTCCGCAATTATCTCCGATACACTGCTGTTCAGATCACCGACATGCACACCGCGTGATCAGGTGGCGGGAATTGCGCTCTCCAAGATCGCGGAAGTTAACCCGGGCGATTATGCCAAGCAGATGTTCCGCGCAGGGTCCGCTCTGGGCAACAAGACTCCGGAAGAAATTCTGCATCAGGATTTCAAGAAGTTCATCTTTGGAGATACGACATTTGGCGTTGGCCAGATCAGCTCCATGGATACAGATGAACTCTATGAGATCGCTGACAAGCTTCGTCCGCAGCTCGAGATCGAAGCAGCGAAGAGCGGCATGAGCATGGTCTTCTTCATGCTCACCAACATCATCGATGAGGACACACGCCTTATGTGCTACGGCAAGGATGCGCCGGAAGTTGTTCAGGTCGCTTATAATACAGAGATCGGTGATGACGGTATTGCGTTCCTGCCGAAGGTCGTTTCCCGTAAGAAACAGCTTATTCCGGCATTTATGAGCGCGCTGCAGAACGGCTGATCCCGCTTGATCTGAGTGATGCGGGTCAAATACTGCTTGCTATATTCGGTGAGGAATCTGAGCCTGGTATAAGTTGTACTGCAAGGCTCAGAGGCAATATCTGCTGAATATGCCGGTCCCGCTCACGAGACGGAAGCGCGGGATTCCGGTCAGTGTCCGCTGACATAAAAAAATTACACGCAGACTCAAAAAATATCCGCGGAAAGTTGACTTCTTCAGCTTTTCGTGAGATATTGGCTGAGTCTGCGTTTGTTTTTATTCTTCATCGCGCAATACTCGTGATTTCAGTCGTGAGATACGCGCGCAAGGTGACATTCGTTTTCATCGTGAGTACAATCTCGCTATGAAGAATAAAAGCCTCCGGCGGATCGCAACATAGTCATTTTACAGGAGATTATCAAATGGCAAAAGTTGAATGGAAACCCGGAAATATGCTCTACCCGCTTCCGGCAGTCCTGGTCACTTCAAGGAACCGGGAGGGAAAGGAAGATGTCTGCACCGTTGCCTGGGCGGGAACAGTGTGCACAAATCCGCCCATGGTCAGCATATCGCTGAGACCTTCCAGACTGAGTTATGAATATATATGTGAGACGGGGGTATTTGTCATAAACGTCACGACAGAGAAGATCGTGAGGGAGACGGATTATTGCGGCGTGAGGAGCGGGCGGAACGAGGATAAGTTTTCCCGCATGAAGCTTAAGGCCTCTCCCGGGCCGCACACGGGCTGTGCGATGCTTGAGGATTCTCCGGTGTGCATAGAGTGCAAAGTGACGGAGAAGAAGGAGCTGGGGTCGCACACGATGTTTCTGGCCAACGTGGTCGCGGTCCATGTGGATGATTCGTATCTCGATGAGAAAAAGAAGTTCGACTTTGCGAAGACGAAGCCGATCGTGTACTCCCACGGAGAGTACCGGGGGCTCGGGAGGTATCTCGGGAAGTTCGGATACAGTGTCGTTAAGAAAAAGAAGAAAAGGTAGGGGTACTTGCGAGCAGCGGGTGGAACGGACGTCGGGGACGGTTCTTCCCGGCTGCTAGAATTAGCAGCCTGAAGAACCGTCCCCGACGTACGTTAAAATACCGGCGTATAGAACCGTCCCCGATGTCCGGTCCCCGAAGTCGAAAGGAGACACAATGAACTATGTACTGATCGGACTGCCCGGGTCCGGAAAAAGCACCCTGGGCGTCCTCCTGGCCAAGCACCTGGGCTACTCCTTCCTGGACGCCGACATCGTCATACAGGAGACGACCGGCAGGCTCCTCCGGGAAATCATAGAAGAAAGAGGGCCTGAAGGATTTATTCAGGTGGAAAATGAGATCGGCTGCGGCATCAATACAGATCGGACCGTCATCGCGACGGGCGGGTCCGCCATCCTCGGGCGCGAGGCCATGGAGCACTACCGGGAGAACGGAAAAGTGATCTATCTGCAGATGTCCTTCGAGGAAATGGAGCGCCGGGTGAGCAGCGATTACCGGCGAAGAGGTGTCGTGATCAGGAAAGGACAGACGCTCCGGGACATGTATGAGGAGCGCTGTAAACTTTACACAATTTACGCTGATTTCACAATAGCGGAAGAACATATGACTCTTGATGAGACTTTACAGAAAATAGTAACCGAGCTTTTTTAATGACTGACAGGCAAGTGGTCAAATTCAAACGGAATTTGGCTAAAATCCCCCGTAATCTTTACAAACTCCTCTTTTTAAGTTAAGATTACACGTATAAGCTCCCTTGGGGAAGGGGCAAAAAAAAATAAGGGCAGGTTTATTTATGGAACAATATGTCATAAAGGGCGGAAATCCACTGGTAGGGGACGTGGAGATCGCAGGTGCCAAGAATGCCGCACTTCCGATTATTTCGGCCGCAATCATGACTGATGAGACCGTAACTTTGGAAAATCTTCCGGATGTCAACGATGTGAATGTTCTTCTCGACTCCATCAGAGGAATCGGCGCATATGTAGAACGGATCGACAGACATACGGTAAAAATCAACGGTTCGACCATCCATGGATGTTCCGTTGAATATGAATACATTAAAAAGATTCGAGCTTCTTATTACCTTCTGGGATCACTTCTCGGGAAGTACAACAGCGCCAGCGTTCCGCTTCCGGGCGGATGCAACATCGGCAGCCGTCCGATCGACCAGCACCTGAAAGGCTTCCGGGCCATCGGTGCCAACGTCAGGATCGACCACGGCTCCATTGTAGCTACATGTGATCATATGACCGGTGCGCATATCTTCATGGATATCGTTTCGGTCGGAGCGACCATCAATATTATGATGGCTGCTTCGCGTGCCGTCGGCCGCACGATCATTGAAAATGCAGCCAAAGAGCCTCATGTCGTCGATGTCGCGAACTTCCTGAACAGTATGGGTGCAAATATCCGCGGCGCCGGTACAGATGTCATCCGCATCAACGGAGTCTCGGGCTTCCATGGCTGCACCTATGCCATTGTCCCGGATATGATCGAAGCAGGTACTTTTATGATGGCAGCCGCCGCTACCAAGGGAGACATCGTCGTAAAGAATGTCATCCCGAAGCATATGGAGGCTGTATCCGCAAAGCTGCTTGAAATCGGATGTGAGGTCGAGGAATTTGACGACTCGATCCGTGTTGTCGCCGCCAAGAGACTGCAGCGCACACATGTCAAGACACAGCCTTACCCGGGCTTCCCGACAGACATGCAGCCGCAGATGAGCGTCGTACTTGCCCTTGCAAGGGGAACGAGTATTGTGACGGAGAGTATATTTGAAAATCGTTTCAAATACGTCGATGAGCTCTCACGCATGGGCGCCAGCATCAAAGTCGAAGGCAATACCGCCATTATCGATGGCGTAGAAGGATTTACCGGTGCTCAGATATCTTCCCCGGATCTCAGAGCCGGAGCTGCCCTTGTCATTGCAGGTCTTCAGGCAGACGGATATACTATTGTCGATGATATCGTTTACATCCTTCGCGGATACGAGGATTTCGAAGGAAAGCTCAGAGGTCTCGGTGCTGAGATCGAAAGAGTAAAATCGGAGAGCGAGATCACAAAATTCAAGATGAAGACCGGCTGGGTGAGCTAAGGAATCCGTTGGATTATTTCGAAGAGGAGCGAAAGTTCCGAAAAGACCGGACAGATGGATGAATCCGGGAGAGGTCTTTCGAAAGATAACGAAATTCGAAGAGAAATCAGCCATCCGGCGGGAATGAATAGAGAAAGCAGTATGATACTTGAAAACTGCAGGCTTTGCGCAAGATCGTGCGGAGTCAATAGAATGAAGAATCGAGCAGGCCGTTGTGGGCAGACCGAAGAGCTGGTCGTCGCGCGGGCTGCTCTTCATATGTGGGAGGAACCCTGTATCTCCGGTAAGGAGGGGTCAGGGGCAGTCTTTTTCGTCGGCTGTCCGCTCGGCTGTGTGTTCTGTCAGAATCGGGACATCGCCGCCGGAAGTGTGAGAACAGAAGCAGGAAAGAAGATATCGACAGCCAGGCTGGGGGAAATATTTCTTGAATTGCAGGAGGCGAAGGCCAATAACATCAATCTGGTCACTCCCACCCACTATGTTCCGCAGATCATAGAGGCGGTGAGGCTGGCCCGTGCGGAGGGACTTCATATCCCCATTGTCTACAATACCGGTTCGATCGAGACGCCGGAGACCGTGCATATGCTGGAAGGAACGGTGGATATCTTTCTGCCGGACCTCAAGTTCTGTGGACAGGATATCGCATACAGGTACGCACATATGGCGGACTATTTCGATGCGGCGGCGAAGGCGGTCCGGGAGATGGCGGAGATTGCGGGCGAGGCGGCATTTGACGCACGCGGCATGATGACGAGAGGCGTCATTGTACGACACATGGTGCTGCCCGGACATACGAAAGATTCCAAAGCCATCCTGAAATATCTGTGGGAGACCTATGGGGACCGCATATATGTGAGCATTATGAACCAGTACACGCCCATGCCGGGAATTGAGAGGGAGTTTCCGGAGCTGGGGCGGAGAGTCACAAGGCGCGAATATGACCGGGTGGTGGATTACGCGCTGGAGCTGGGCTTTACCAATGCCTTTGTGCAGGAGGGACCGACGGCGGAAGAGAGCTTTATCCCCGCTTTTGATGCGACGGGGGTCTGATGAAAATTCGAAGTACAGGCCGTGGGACGAAGCCGCTCAATTGCATAATCAGTGATATGATAAGGC
Organism: uncultured Lachnospiraceae bacterium; assembly: GCA_946535445.1. Lineage (GTDB taxonomy): Bacteria > Bacillota > Clostridia > Lachnospirales > Lachnospiraceae > Chordicoccus. Next base: position 3,329 of record CAMNDN010000043.1, on the reverse strand, counting down.
TGCCGAAAGTCGATTACGGATTGGATAAGAATCATTATTATAAGTACAAAGTTGGAATTTTGAGTTATTACGTCATAAGTAAAAGAAGAACCAGATAAAGAAAGGACATCAGCATGAGCGATTACATAGTCAGAGCGACCGCAGCAGATAATTACATAAGGGCCTTCGCCTGCACGACCAGAGGCGTGACCGAGTATGCCCGGAAAGCGCACGGCCTGAGCCCTGTCGCTTCTGCGGCACTTGGCCGCACGATGGCAGCGGGCCTTATGATGGGCGTCATGATGAAGAACGACAGGGATCTCCTGACTATTCAGTTCAAGGGAGACGGACCGCTGGGCGGAATCACCGTCACGGCCGGCTCCAACGGAACGGTCAAGGGATATGTTGTCAACCCGGAAGTCGTCCTGCCTCCGAATATGTTCGGCCATTTTGATGTCGGCGGGGCGGTCGGAAAAGGAAGTCTGATCGTCATCAGAGATACGGGACTCAAGGAGCCGTACGTCGGTCAGGTAGATATTCAGACCGGTGAGATCGCGGAGGATCTGGCTTATTACTTTTATCTGAGCGAGCAGGTCCCGTCCATCGTTGCGCTCGGCGTGCTCATGAATAAGGATAATACTGTCCGTGAATCCGGCGGATACATCATTCAGCTGATGCCGGACTGCCCGGAGGAAGTGATCTCAAAGCTCGAGGATAAGATGAACTTCATCCCGGCTGTCACGGAACTGTTAAGAGACGGTAAGAGTCCGGAGCAGATCCTGGAGATGGTCCTTGGGGAGATGGGCCTGGAGTTCTTTGAAAGAATGCCGGCAAAATTCGAATGCAACTGCAGCCGGGAAAGAGTCGAGAAGGCTCTGATCGCTCTGGGGCGCCAGGAGCTTTCTAATATCATTGCGGACGGAAAACCGGAGACATTGAACTGCAGTTTCTGCAATACGGATTATACTTTCTCGGTCGATGAGATGAAGGAAATCCTTAAAAAGTGTGATCACTGAAAATGCCAAAAGATAAAGGCGGTACTCGCAGGAGTATCGCCTTTTTTTGGTGTACGGTACTTGTTTAAAATTTGGTGAAAGATTTAGCCCTCTCCCAAAGCTCCCCGTATAACTAGTTGTGAAACAAAAAGGAAAACAACAAAATCAGAATTGATACAAGGGAGAAATAAAAATGATGATCAACAGAATCGCTAAAATCGCAGCAATCACAGGACTTACAGCTCTCACAGCTATGTCTTCCATGGGCCTCGGATCCATCAACGTACTGGCCGATGACGCACAGCTTCCGAACTATGTAATGGACGGAACGAACGCAGAGCGCGCGATTGCTGATTACTTTGTGAACCACGCTGACCGCAATCATGACAATTCAGTAGTGATTCCGCATATGAATATTATTAAGACACAGGACAACGGTTCTTCAATGAACGTATTCGGAACCTACCTGGTAGTAGAATACACGAAAGACGGCATGACACTGAAAGAGAACGGATCTGTTTCCTCGAACGCAGGCCGCTTCACTCTTATAAAGAACGCTGACGGCACATACACAGTAGACTCTTTCGCAGAGATCCCGGATAATGCTTCCAAGGCTGATTTCGCGGATATCTTCGGAACAGACCTTGCCGATGAGGCATTTGCAGTCTACAGCAACGGCGGCGGATCTGAACTGTGGAACACAATCGTATCAGAAGACGCTGCATACTACTCATATGACAATAACCTTGGTCTTGACAAGATCGTAGAGAGCGACGAATCCGTACTGGATCTCGCACACGTATCCTTCTCTGTAGAAGGCGCGCATACAATGTACGCTCAGGAAGATTCAAATGTCCGTTCAGCCGGCACAACGTCTGCAACAGCATTTGACGGAATCGAAAAAGGCCAGGAAATCAAAGTAACAGGTATTGCAAACGGCTGGGGCCGTGTCACCATGAATGACCGCACAGGCTACATCTCCGCATCCCTCCTCGGCGACACAAAGCCGGCTAAGGAAGAGAAGAAGGAAGAGAAGAAAGCTGAGAAGAAGGAAGATGTAAGAACAAGCTACATCTGCGGTAAGATCGAAGACTGCTCCGGCAATACAGTAACAGTAAACGGCATCACAGCAACCATCACACCGAGCACAGGATACTCAGGCGGTACTCTGGAAGTCGGCAAACAGGCAAAGCTTGACTACAAGAATGTAGACGGCGAGATCATCGCAACAAACCTCTATGTATGGGAAGAGGAGCCGGCAGACGGTGTCTACATCGCATCCGACGGAAGAGTCGTTGACTTACGTGATCCCAGTGAAACAGTAGAAGCTCAGGACCAGGAAGAGCGCCTTGGTGGTATAGAGAGCGAGCCGGTAATGTCCTCCGACGGAAGAGCGATCGACACAGGCGATCACTACGGCATGCTTCCGGATGAGGGTACAGAGCACGGTCTCGAGGATGCCGGCATCCAGAACGACAGCCAGAACGACAGCCATGAGGAAGTAGAAGTACACGAGGACAATGCAGCTCCGGCAGAAGCAGAAGTCTTTGATGAGATTGGCTGATTCGGGAAAAAAGAATAAAAAGAATAGATAATAATAAAGAATAGATAAGCTGCAGCAGGACAATTTGTGAAAATTGCCTGCTGCAGCCTTTTTTTGCTTTGCTTTACAGTAGGGGGGACCGTAATGGCAGTTATGCAAGAGAGACATACAGGACAAGCACAGATGTCGGTCGTACTTTACAGTGATGAGAATTACGCGGACAGTTTTTTTAGTCTTCAGAAACCGGCTGATTCGGACCCGAAACAGGTAAATTCGGATCTGATGCAGACAATCAGGGACATGTCAAAAAAGGATTTTGAGACTGAAAAATCCGAAAATCCCATAAAAGAGAAAAAGCATGTCCGGTCGGATATCAGCGGCATGCGCTCCGGAAAGCTCACTGACTGCAGTAAAACGTACGGAAAAGAAACGTGGAAGCAGCTATCTGTGGGAATGCAGATGTGACTGCGTGTTCCAGTTTCTCGCGAAGCTGTTTTACCTGGTATTCCAGAAGCTCCTTGCGAGGGTGGGGCTTGTGGAGCAAGATCGCTCCGTGATTTTCACTTGTGAACTTCACATGTGATCCGCTCGTGTTGCCCTTGTCTGATCTGCTGAAATACAAATAGTTAAGAAGGGTTTCTGCTTCATCAAATGTAAAGTTATGTGGTTTTGATTTCAATTTTTTTATAAGCTTTTCTGACTCATGATATATCATATCTCCTTGAAACAGTATATCATTGAAATACGATGTTTGCAGCTAATTACAGTTGCAAATTCAGTCTGAAGCGATAAAAAGTGGCTGCAGGACCCAA
>CAMNDN010000042.1:0-17325 GCA_946535445.1 uncultured Lachnospiraceae bacterium | reverse complement strand
TTATGACAGAGTCTCATGCAGACATCTTGTGGCAGCACATTATGACAGCGCCTCTTCGGCAAGTTCCAGTCTTCTTGCGAACTGTTCGTAGAAATCTCCGCTGAAATTGTAAGGTCTCTCGAAGAACATCTCCAGCACAAAAAGAGAGATGCGTTGATTCATCTCCGCGTCCTGCGATGCATAGAGTTTTTCTCTGAGAGCTTTCAGGAAGTAATGCCACTGCGTGATAAAGGTTTCGTATCGCTTCAGATCAGGTATTTCAAGCCAGCGGTCGATACGGACTTTGCTCTTTCCGGGCATATTGCAGCCGTCCTCCGTCACGAAGTAGCGAAAGCCGGTCCCGTCATACTCGCGGCCGAGCGGGAAGAGCCGGCAGAAGCCGGGACGGAAGGTATGGATCCGGCAGCGGCCGTCTTCTCCGAGGAATGTACAACATACATTGTCTCCACGCATGAGCAGGTAGGGCAGCACCAGGCCCTCATCGACATGGAGTCCGATGCGGACGCCCATAAGATCCGAAAAGCTTTTTTTAAGGTTCCGGCAAAGCATGAAAATATCGTACGGATCCAGATGGATCGTATCATCCATTCCGCGGCAGCACTCGCCGCAGCCGTTGCAGGCGCGGCAGGAAATCCTGGCCATGTCGCGCGACGTCAGAAGTTTATGCATGGGAATCCTTTCTTTTTATGATTGTGACTGTAATTTCATGATCAAGTGGGAAAAATCTCAGTAAGAAGAGCCTGCCTTGCGGTACAGACCGCGGAGCAGGCTCACTTTTATTACAATATTACAGCAGATGTGCCCTCAGTTCCTCGCCGCTGAGCGGGCTCAGATAAGCCGGAGCGATGTCGAAGATCGTCTTGCAGCCGGTCATCCCTTCCTGAGCCATGCGATAAGCAGCGCGGGCATACGCGACCAGGATGCTTCCGGTGAATTCCGGGTTGGAGTCAAGTTTCAGGTTATATTCGATGATCTGCTTGTGTTCTTTGTCGAAACCGGATACGCCGCTTCTGATGACAAAGCCGCCGTGCGGAAGCTCGCTGTGCTCAGCTTTCATCTCCTCAGCGGAAATGAATGTCACGGTCGTATTGTAATCCGAGAAGTAGTTCGGCATCTCGACGATTTCTTTCTCGATGCGTGCCTTGTCCGCACCTTCCTCCGCGACGACAAAGACTTCTCTCGTATGCATGTCACGTGTGACAAATGTCGGGTTCTCCCCGTTCCTTACTTTCTCCACTGCTTCCGGTACCGGTACCGTGTACTGTCTCGCATCGACAACACCTTCGATCCGGCGGACCGCATCAGAGTGTCCCTGGCTGACTCCGCGCCCCCAGAATGTGTAGTTATTGCCTTCCGGAAGGATCATGGTGGAGATCATTCTGTTCAGGGAGAACATGCCCGGATCCCAGCCGAGGGAGATGATGCCGACCTTGCCGCCTTCCTTAGCAGCCTTGTCCACATCTGCGAAGTGCTCGGGAATTCTTGCGTGTGTGTCAAAACTGTTGATTACATTGAACAGTTTTGCATAGACCGGGGTCTGCTCCGGAAGATCTGTGGCACTTCCGCCGCAGAGGATCATAACATCGATCTTATCTGTGAAAGTTTCCACATCAGCTATATTATAGACACCGACGCCTTCTGTGCGGATCTTCAGACTCAGGGGATCTCTCCTCGTGAAGACAGCGACAAGTTCCATGTCAGGGTTCTGGCGGATCGCGCTCTCGACACCGCGGCCGAGATTACCGTACCCTAAAATACCGATACGAATGCTCATAATAATATGCTCCTCCTATGCTTACTCTTATTTACAGTAAAACTATAGACATGATAGCACAGCGCACTAAAAAAGTGAAAAAAATTTGTTAAAACTTGCTCCCTGTCACCTGTTTTCTTCTGATTCAAATGATGTATAATAGGATTAACCAATATTCAGAACGGACGCGAAAAGGAGAGTATCATGGGACTTTATTCTAAGAACAGAGAAATTTCCGACAATGAACTTGATCAGGTGCTCGGCGGAACCGGTGCGTTCGGAGGATCTGTGCTCAAGTATCAGATCGAGACGGATCTTGAAAGACTCAGTACAGAGAATCCCGCTGCATTCAGAAAACTCAGCGCGGAGAAGGAAAGGCTTCTTAAGGAAGGCGGAAGAAGGGTCTTCAGCAATACCGGCAATGCACAGGTACAGAGCTTTGTACGAAAACTGAGAGAAGCAATGAATTAAAATGGATCCGGTCTCTATTCCGGACAGAAGCAGAATCCTGTCGTTATGAAAGGCAGAGTAAAAAAAGAGCGGGAGACCGTTCTTTTTTCTTTTTATATAATGATCCGCATGGATAAGCAGGGATCCGGTCCGGAAGATGACAGCCGGCGCTGACTTAAATCCCGCGCTTTTGTCTTACGGGCGGGAGTACAATATAAGGTGACGAAATCAGAAAAATAGTTTAAAGTATAGGTTATGGAATTTATTTATAAAATCCGCGATGAGAGCGGACAACAGTACATAGAGATAACGGGAGTCAGGGACGCTGCGCGAATTTTGCGCATTCCTTATACCATCGAGGGCCTGCCGGTGCGGATCATAGGCTCCCACGCATTTGAAAAAACAGACGGGATCCGTCAGATCATTCTGCCGGACAGTGTGAGGGCCGTCGGAACATTTGCCTTTTACGGATGTCAGGATCTGCAGATGATCGCGCTCACGGACCGGACCGAGAGCTGGGGAACAGGGGCGATTTATTTCTGCGGGAATCTTTCGGAGATACAGATCCGGGTCACGGGGAAGAGATATTCTGTTCTCCGGGATCTGTTATCTGACATCGATTCCGGGCTTTATGTGAAGATCAATGAGCCGGATTTCACCGCTAAGCTCTACTTTCCCGCCTTCACCCACGGCTTTGACGAAGATACATATGCCCGGGCCTTCCACACCTGGATCGAAGGATGCGGCTTCGCCTACCGGGAGACGGTCATGCGGAGCGGGATCGATTTCCGGGGATATGATCAGCTCTTTCTGAGGGCCGTGGCAGACGGTGTCGGCGGTCTGCAGAATGCAGCCAACATCGCGATGGCCAGACTCATGTATCCCTGCAGTATGAAGCCGGCTGCCCGGGATATGTATGAAGACTTCTTAAGAAAGCATGGCGAAGAGGTCCTCCTCAGGCTGGTCGGGGAGCATGACCGCGAGCAATCCATGTTCCTGCTGGATGCCGGTTTTATTTCAGCGGAAGCGGCCAAAAAGGCGGTCCTGGAGGCTGCGGGTCAGGGAGATGCCGAGCTGGTCGCCATGCTGATGAGGCAGCGCGGGGAGGATTTGAACAGGAGCATGAAGACCCCTGAGTTCGATTTGGGGGATCTGTGACATCGTTCGTTTTCGAACGGTACGATCCGCCCCGCTTCATCAGGAATGTTCAGATGTAAATATTCAGATGTAAATATTCCGTTGTAAATATTCCGTTGTAACTATTCCGTCGTTCCTTCAACAGAATGCCGGAAATGAAAGACGAAGGATTCACCTTATGCACGCTTCCGAACGATTAAGAGAAATCAGTGAGAAAATATTGAACGAGACCCGGACGGATCTCTACCTTTCTCTGCATTTTCTGGGAGAAGCTCTGGATTCGCTGCCGTGGCAGATGGATCTTTCAACGACCTTCGTCGGAACAGATGCAGAGTATATCCGCTATAATCCGACGTATCTGATGGATACTTATGTGCGGGAACCGAAGTGGATGGCGAGGACCTATCTCCATATTTTACTGCACTGCCTTCTGCTCCATCCGATGGCGGAGATCCCGGGTGGGGAGGATCCGGACCGCATTCTATGGAATCTGTCCTGCGATATCGCCGTGGAATCCATCATTGATTCTCTGGAGGACTGCCCTGCAGTCCGCCGCGTGCTGCCTGATTTCCGGGCGGAATGGTATGAGAAGCTGGAGAATACGATCAAAGTGCTCACAGCGGAGAAGATCTATCGGCATCTGAGGCAGGATCCGCCCGATCCGCTTACGGAGGAACGGCTGATCTCTGAGTTCACACTGTGTGATCATGAATTCTGGGAGGAACTCGAGAACCGGAAGAAGGAGGGGGACCGGCCCGATCAAAAGCGGGATGCCGGCCGGGAGCAGTCAGAAGAACGGAAGGAGAAATGGAAGGACAGATCCAAACGCATGATGACCGAACTTAAGAATTCCGGAAGCGGCATGAGCCGGATGACGGGTACCCTCACGCGGGTCCTCGAAGTGGTGAACCGGAAGAGGATGAGTTACCGTGATTTCTTAAGGCGCTATGCCGTTGTGAGGGAGGAGGCGCGGGTCGATCCGGATTCTTTTGACTACGGATTTTATAATTACGGTATGGAACTATACGGGAATATGCCGCTCATGGAGGAGAATGAGTATCGTGAGTCAAAAAAGATAGAGGAGCTTGTGATCGCGATCGATACGTCCGCTTCCTGCCAGGCCACGCTGGTCAGGCACTTTCTCGGCGAGACAGCCGCTATTCTGCGCAGCCGTGATACTTTTTTCCATCGGATTGAGCTAAGGATCCTGGAATGTGATAACCAGGTGCAGAAAGATATCCTGATCCGGTCACCGGAGGAGATGAAGCAGTATCTTGAAACATTTGAAGTGAGCGGCGGCTTCGGGACAGATTTCCGGCCCGTGTTCGAATATGTGGAAAGCCTCAGGGCGGAGGGGCATTTGAAAAATCTGCGTGGACTTTTGTATTATACGGACGGGGCAGGTCTCTATCCATCGAGGCCGACGACATATGAGACGACATTTGTCTTCTGGACGGACGAAAAGTTCTTTGACAGGCACGTGCCGGGCTGGTGCGTGAAAGTCTATCTCGGGGAAGATGACCATATCGGTTTTGGAGACAGAAGCGGAGGATGACATTGAATATAAAAGAAGCAAAACAGGAAATCATTTACACGATCAGGGCTTACCTTGCCAAGGATGAGACAGGAGCTCCCATGATACCCGCGGAGAGACAGCGTCCGATCCTGATGATCGGGGCACCGGGAATCGGCAAGACGGCTGTCATGCGGCAGATCGCCGAGGAACTGCACATAGGCCTGGTCTCCTACACCATCACCCATCATACCCGGCAGAGCGCGATCGGTCTTCCCTTTATCGCCAGGCGGGATTACGGCGGGGAGGAATACTCCGTGACAGAGTACACCATGAGTGAGATCGTTGCCTCGGTCTATGACCAGATCGAACGAAGCGGTGTGTCCGAGGGCATCCTCTTCCTCGACGAGATCAATTGTGTGTCCGAGACGCTCGCTCCGACGATGCTGCAGTTCCTGCAGTATAAAACGTTCGGAACGCATCGGGTACCGGACGGATTTGTTATTGTGACTGCGGGCAATCCGCCGGAGTACAACAGATCCGTAAGAGATTTTGATATCGTCACGCTCGATCGGGTAAAGAGGCTTGACATCGAATCGGACTTCGGTGTCTTTAAGGAGTACGCTTTAAGGAATCGTGTGCACGGGGCAGTGATCTCCTATCTGGAGATCAGGGGCGACCATTTTTATTCGGTGACAAATGACGCCGACGGCCGCCATTTTGTGACGGCCCGTGCCTGGGAAGATCTGTCGGACTCGATCAAAGTGTATGAGGCGCTGGGCCAGCCGGTCCGTGAGACCATGGTCTCGGCTTTCCTGCAGGATCCCGAGATTGCGAAAAGCTTTACGGTCTATTATGAACTGTGGAATAAATACCGGAATCTTTACCGCATCCCGGAGATTCTGGAAGGGAATTTTCCGGAAGAAAATGAGACCTTCCGTAAGGCGGCATTTGACGAGAAGATCAGCCTGATCGGACTGCTCATAAACAGTCTCGGGCAGGATTGTCTGGCAGCGGACGAGGAGAGAGAGGTCCAGAGTGTGATCTTTGCCGTCCTGAAAAAGCTCAGAGAGCAGATCCGAAGCGGGAGGGAAGCGGAAAATGCGGCGGACGGCGACGCTATCCCGGTCATCGGAATCCTCAGCAGCCTGACCGATGAGCTTGCAGCCGCAAGGGAAAATAAGAAGCAGGCAAGAATGCTGTCCCGGGAAGAGGAGAGGATCAGCAGGGCGGCCGGCAGAAGGCTGCAGGAGCTTATCGGCATTCTTGCAAGAAGCAAGGGCGGCTCCGTGGATGCGGACTACGGACTGGTCAGAGAATGGTTCTCGGCGGCGGAGGATGCCCGAAGGCAGCGGATCGGGATCGTCGATGGGCATATTTCCAATGCCTTCCGTTTCATCAACCGGACTTACGGGGAGAGCCAGGAGATGGTCATTTTCCTGTCTGAGATCGCATCCGGCTATTATGTCATGAAATTTATCAATGAACACGGCAACGAGGAGTATTACCGTTACAATGAGCTGCTTCTGCTGAAGGACCGGAGGCAGAGGCTGCAGGAGGAGATATACAGCCTGTCGGAGTAAGCGGACATCTATAACAGACAGGTATTCTCGAAACCTTGTTACCCGCGTGAATTGTATGTGCATTCAAACGGCTTCCGCGCCAAGAACTTCTAACATTCGTGCAAGATGTGAAGAAGCATTCACAAAAAACATAAACTCGCTTCGCTCAGACAGTATGTTTTTTGCTCATTTCACATCTTGCGCTCATGAAGAAGTTCTAAGGCTTGTGCAGATTGTTTGAATTGCACATACAATTTCATCGCGTCCATGGGTTTCGCAATTGCCTGTATAGAAAGAGAGGATAAAAGGAGAAAGATATGATACAGGATATAGCTCCGCACAGACTGCGGAATGAATTTATACCGTGGAAGACCGCCTCTGCGGAGAGCCGGTGCTTTGTCTTCCGCGGAAGAGAAGCCCTTATAAGGATCGAGGACGGCATGGCAAAGCTCCCGCTTCGCAGAGAATTCCCGGCGGAGGCGGAAGCCATCTATCTCTTTTCAGTTGACGAGACGGAATATTTCCTTATACGCGACTCCTTCGTGCCGGAAGGATGCGTGTACAAGACGGTGCATGCCCTGCGGAATGACGGGAATATGGACTCCCTGCTGACATTTGCCATGTTCACCGCTCAGCAGCTGGCGGGATGGTACAACGATAATGTTTTCTGCGGCACCTGCGGCAGCCGGACCGTTCTCGGAGAGGTCGAGAGGTCGATCATCTGCCCGAAATGCGGTCGCATCATCTATCCCCGGATCGCCCCCGCGGTCATTGTCGGCGTGACGAACGGCGACAAAATCCTGCTGACCAAGTACAGAGCACGGCTGTATTCTTACTATGCCCTGATCGCGGGGTTCACCGAGATCGGCGAGTCTTTCGAGGGGACCGTTGAGCGTGAGGTCATGGAGGAAGCGGGACTTCACGTAAAGAATATCCGTTATTACAAATCCCAGCCGTGGGGCATCGCCGATAATATTCTTTCGGGCTATTTCTGCGATGTGGACGGCGATCCGACGATCCATCTGGATACGGATGAACTGAAGGTCGGCAAATGGACCGCCCGCGAAGATGTGATCCTGCAGCCGGATGAGCTTTCTCTTACAAATGAGATGATGAAAGTATTTAAAGAGGGCCGCGAACCGAGATAAAAAAGTACTCAGGACTTTCTCAGCTCACCAGAGGGATCTCCACCACGCGCGCCATTTTGGTCAGGCAATCTTCGATCTGATCGGAGATCTCACCGACCAGACGCTCGGAGATCTCATCATTCTTGTCCTTCTCGAGGGATTCATAGAATCCCGCCCTGACCTCGTCCGTGATGCTCTCCAGATGATTCTCAAAATACTTCTTCGGAAGCATTTTCCTCATCGGAAGCGGGATATTGACCTTGAGGAGGGCAGACTGCATCCGGTTCTTTCCGAGAAAGAGGATGATGAGGGAGAGTACCGCACCGGCAAATATGCCCGGGAGCCCGTTCGCGATCAGAGCGACACCGCTTCCGCCGCAGAGAAGTCCGACCAGAATGGAGATGATCGTGTCGATCATCCAGGTGAGCTGTTCCACGGCAAATACCGTCTTCGCATTCAGCCTGATATCGATCTCGGAGAGAGAAAGATAGGAGTTCAGGCTCAGAGCGCGGTAGGGAATTTTGTGGCGCAGGCAGATCGGCATGGTGTACTGTTCGAGTTCCGGAGCGATATATTTTCTGAGCCACGAGGCGACCGGATCTACCAGCAGGTTCTTTGCTTCATCTGTGTGCAGGTATGATTCGATTTCTTTCTTAAGCTCACCGTCGATCTCAGAAAGCTTTTCGATCTGGCCGCTTCTCCACCTGTCCATGATCGGGACGACACAGTTTTTCAGAATCGGGTTCGTCAGCGCATCGACCGCACCCATATAAAGGCTGTCGATCTGTTCGGTCACGATCCTCTCGATTATGGTGGAATCGATCAGATTCTGAAGTTCTTCCTCGAATTCGCGCATCTCCTCGTCGATACTTCCGCACCAGGAAAGTCCTTTCGAGACGGAGAACTCGGGATTCAGCTCAGTGATGATAACTGCATCGGGGTAGACTTCACGGCACCAGTCCGCGATGGCCGGCAGCCTGGAGACACCGCCGGTCATAAAGATCAGATCCGGGTGATCTCCGGTTATATTGCGGCTCGTCTCCCTGAGACTCTCAACAAATACCTCGCGGAAGGATTTTCCGTGCAGACTGTCGACCTTTCTGTTCAGCAGACGGTCGGCAATTTTTTCGTTCATACGCAGAGTCAGGCGGACCGGTCTGTCGTAAACGATCTGAACGGTCTGTGTGCAATCGTGGGATTTCCAGTATTCTTCATCGGCAAAATACTTTTCTTTCAGGCGTCTGGCGGCAAATTCACAGTAATTTTTCCAGGAGACGCTCCTTTCAAAGACATCCCGAATGAGTCTTGAATCTTTCGATGCGGAGACAGATTCTTCCAGCAGGATCTCATCCATAACACCTCCGCCCAGGAAGACCTCCCCTCCTGTGCGAAGCTCCACTTCGCGGCCGCCGGCTATGTAGGCAAAATCCGTAGTGGAGGAACCGATGTCCACAACAAGAACGGGATGGGAGAGAATATCATATCCGACCTGAAGATGTTTCGAGCGGCAGGCGCTGACAAGAGCGGCACGTGACTCGGAGATGATCTTCGTCGGGGGATACCCGGTCTTTTCGAAAATCCTGCGGTATCTCTCCCGGTCATTTTTATTCCATCCCGCCGGACAGCCGACATAAAAGCAGCAGTCCTCGCCCTGAACGAGATCGCCTCCCGTGTACAACTCACCCAGTACACCGGCGGCAAAACTCTTTATATCTCTGTCGACCGTCGGATCTACCAGAAAACGGCTTTTGAAGCGGATCTTTCTCTCTTCCGCGTCAGGATTGTAGCAGGCTTCCTCACCGATGAGAAGCGTCTGATCGCTGAGCCTTGCATAGGCCGTGATGAAGCTTCCGGCATCCCTGACAGGGATGATCTCCGGATTTTTCATACCTTCTTTTTTCAAATAAGAGACTGCGCTTTCCGCGTCTCCGAGATCAAAACCAAAAAAGCGTTCCATATGAACTCCTTTTCAATGAATTTGCGGCCGTTCTGTCCGGCAGCGGAAGCAATCCTTAGCGGCTCTTTACAGCCGCCATGCCCCGGATCAATGCGACCTTATTTTTTACGATAGCCGGTTTCAGCGTGCATGTTCTCGATGCAGGCATACGGTTGAAATACATATTCGTTTCATCACTGTAGTCGACGACTTCGATGCCTCGCTTATGCAGGTAGAATTTGATATCTGAGACGGACTGCCGGCTTTCGTCCGTATCAAGTGATGCATATGCCGTCTCCAGCAGGGAAGCCAGGAGTTTCAGCTCCTCATCCGGAAGATCGCCCGCAGACGGTGAATCCGACTGTTCTGCCTGATCGCTCAGTTTTGCATCTTCCAGATTGTGGTCGATCACGGTGAGTACAGCGCCGAGGTTCCTGTATATTTTATCGTTGTCCATCCGCACATCTATGTACTGCTCCGACTGGGCGGGGATATTTTTCCTTCTGCCGAAATTATATCCTCCGACAGCAGTGAGACAGAGCGCAGCTGCAAGAAGAATCCCGCCAAGGGTGACAAATGCGTCCGGGGCGCCGGTAAGAAGCAGTGCTCCCACGACGCCGAGCCCCATGCCTCCCGCTAATGGGATAATGTATCTGCCTTTTGGTGTTTTCTGCGTACGGTCTGTACGGTCATAAGTCCTGATTTCTCCGGTACTGTCGACCAGAGAGAGCGCAGCTCTGGCAGTCTGGAGCGAATAGGAGGCTTCCCGGGACAGTGTCTCGTCCGGTTCGAGTTCGCCGTATTGGATCTGAATCCTGCTCAGTTCCTCTTCCAGTGCCTGCACGGTCTGGTCCGGGGTATCGGCTTTTACGAGTCTTGCGTAAAGACGCTCCTTGTCTTTTTCAAGCAGTTCCCTGGTTCTCATACTGACCTCCGTTTTCGGTTTCTATAAGTGAAAGCCGCTAACGCGGCCGGCGACTTCGCTGCTTCCGATCGATATACTATCAACAAAGCGATACGATAGACTCGCGAACGCTTCGCTGCTTTCGATAAGATACATTATACCTCAAAGTTGATATGATTGCGAATGTTTGTCATTTTAGAGAGGGTCATCAGTTCGACGAAATTAATTAAGTTGAACGAAGAATAAAAGTGGTGTATAATGCACTTATGTGAATGCGGATAAAATACGTTTTTTTTATACCCGGAGGATATAATATGCATTACCTTGTGCTATTTCTGACCGCACTGCTGATCAGCCTGGTGGGATTCAGGAAATATATATGGTTCACGAGCATAGGCTATGGCTTTTCTGTTGCGGCGATGGGCATCACCATGGCTGTATTTTTCCGCCGCTATATGAGCGGATTAATGCTTTTTATCTGCCTGCTGCTGTTTCTGTACGGATGTCGGCTCGGAGGATATCTGCTGATCCGGGAACTGAAGGTGACATCTTATGCAGCAGCAATGGAGAATGAGCAGAATATGTCTGTTTCCTTCGCAGGCAGGATCGTTTCCTGGATCGGCTGCTCCCTGTTCTATACGCTGGAGGTATCCCCGATCCTTTTCAGACTTTCGAACGGCGGGACGTATGATCTTTCGACCTGCATCGGAGCCGTGATCATGGTCATCGGGCTTTTGCTGGAGAGTGTGGCGGATATGCAGAAGACAGCCGCCAAGAAAAAGAATCCGGAGAAATATGTGAATAAGGGTCTTTACCGGATTGTCCGTTGCCCGAATTATCTCGGGGAGATCGTCTTTTGGACGGGCGTCTATGTTTCGGGTGTGACAGCCCTCAGAGGACCGATTCAGTGGATCCTGGCAACATTGGGATATATAGGTATCATTATTGTTATGTTCGCGGCTGCCCTGAGGCAGGAAATGAGGCAGGATCGAAAATACGGAAACGACTCGCGGTACAGAAGATATACCAGGACAGTTCCGATCCTTCTGCCGTTCGTGCCGCTTTTCAGTCTGGCGAAACTGATTCCGGAAGAAGAGGAATCAGAATAATTTAATCTCTGAAAGAGAAAATTACCTGATTACCGGAGTATGTGCAAGAATCATGAGATTTTTCGGATACTTCGGTATTTTTCTTGATTTCGGTCTGCAGTATGCGCTATTATACCGTGGAACGATATGTTTGAGCGGACTCGAAATCTTCTGAAAATGGTCACAGTTCTTACACAGGCCGAGCCTATCCTTTTTCAGGAAACGGAGCTCTTCTATATGTAGGAGCAGGAAAAACACGAGCGCTAAGTGTTAAGGAACTGTGGAATAAAGGTAGATCATGAAACTAAGACATGAATGGAAACACCAGATCAATTATATGGATATGCTCATCATACGGGCACGGATGAGGGTGATCACCTGTCCCGATACGCATGCCAATGATGGGAAATATCTGATTCGGAGCCTCTATTTTGACACGCTTACGGACAAAGCTCTGAGGGAAAAAATGGATGGTGTTGATAACCGAAAGAAATTCCGGATCAGATATTATAATAACGATCCGTCTTTTATCCGTCTGGAGAAGAAAAGCAAGTGGAATAATCTCGGCTGGAAAGAAACTGCTTCCCTGACACCGCAGCAGGCGCAGTCGATCGCAGACGGAGAAATCGACTGGATGGGAAATGATCCCTCGGAACTGATCCGGGAGATGTATGTCGATATGAGGACGACGGGCCTTCGCGCGAAAACGATTGTTGACTATACGCGGGAACCGTTCGTATATCCCGCCGGAAATGTCCGGATCACGCTCGATTACAATATCAGGACAGGACTTTGCAGCACGGATTTTCTGAATCCGGATACACCGATGGTGCCGGTACCGGATGATCCGATCATTTTGGAAGTCAAGTGGGATGAATTTTTACCGGAAATCATACGGGATGCGGTCCATCTGGAGAACAGAAGGGCAGCGGCATTTTCAAAATATGCGGCCTGCAGAATGTATGATTGAATTACTCGAATTCAGAAGGGAGTTTTTATATGAGCTTTAGTGATATTTTCAAATCCAGTTTCCTGGAGAACGTTTCCGCCATCAGCATCGCTGATATGATCGTCGCCTTACTACTTTCGTTCCTGATCGGTCTGTTCATTTATTTTATCTACCAGAAAACGTATCGCGGTGTCATGTATTCCGCCAGCTTCGGAATTACTCTGGTGGCCCTGACCATGATCACAACGCTCGTCATTTTGGCCGTTACCAGCAATGCAGTGCTTTCTCTCGGCATGGTCGGCGCCCTGTCGATCGTGCGTTTCCGTACAGCAATCAAAGAGCCGCTGGATATTGCTTTTCTCTTCTGGTCGATCGCTGCCGGCATTGTTCTTGCGGCAGGACTGATTCCGCTGGCTGTCCTCGGAAGTATAATTATCGGTCTGGTCCTGATCCTGTTCGTGAATCACAAGACCTATACGAGACCATACATAGTGGTCCTTCGCTGTGAGAATCATGAGGCGGAAAAAGCTGCGCAGGAGTATCTGAGCAAGCACGTCTCGAAGTGGTCTGTCAAGAGCAAGACTGCACAGAAAGGTCTTGTGGAACTTAATATGGAAGTCAGGCTGAAGAGTGATAATACCGATTTCATCAATGCCATGGCGGGGATCAACGGTGTGATCAGCGCGGTTCTCGTGAGCTACAACGGAGATTATATGAGCTGATCGTAATCTACGGCACAGGATACTCATGACATTTGTTACGAGATGACTCTTATCCGGATAATATCATCAGCAGGAAATAAGAGCAGGGGGCTTGTACAGCCCCCTGCTCTTATTTCCTGCTGATGATGTTTTCGATCCTTTTATCTTTTGGAATTTTTCGTTATGGAAAGCATCATGCCCGGTGTCAGTTTTTTGGATCCGTGCAGAACGGAGACATTATCTTTCATGATCTGCTTCTCAGTGGTATTAAATCTGGCTGCCAGACCGGGAATCGTATCGCCTTTCTGTACGACGTAAGGAATTACCATCATTCCGCCTACGCCGCCGCTGATCTCGTTAAGTGTCTCCTCATTAAGAATATTATTCTGTTCGCTCATAGTAAACCTCCTGTGTGAACTGAATTCAATTATCTGTCTGCTGATATTATACAATCCTGTATTATTATACGGGGAAAAATGCGGACAGGGATAATAAATATTGCGCATTTTTAAGCCATTTTTAAGCTTTTTTAACCTCTTTAAACCTTCTTTATTCCGTTCTCTTTACTGTTTCTTATTCGAAGATGGGGGATCCTGCTGCTTAGCTGCGTAGTATTCCTTCAGCTTTACATCCAGAATGCCCTTTTCCGATTCTGTGAGTCCCTGTATCTGTCCGCCTCTGGTGGAAGCAAAGACCGCAGAGTCCGTAAAGACCGTGTCGTAGTTATTATTGTTATCGGAACCGGAGAACAGTGTTCTCCCCAGGAAATAGTTTTCCACCCCGGAGATATCAAGATAATCCATGATCGTAGGCGTGAAGTCCAGAGTCGTACGTCCCTCCACATCGATCTGCTGAGGTTCAATGCCTTTGTGATAGATGAAGAAAGGCATCTCATCCACTTCGGTATGGGCTCTCTCATGATCCGGAAAAGATTCTCTGAACAGACGGTCCTGGTAGGCTGCGTGATCTGCCGTGAAGAAAATGATCGTGTTATCCGCCAGGCCGCTCTCTTCAAATTTTTTCATGAACGCTCCGAACTGGCAGTCCAGGTTGTAATACTTGTTCAGCATGGAATCTGAGCCGTCACCGAACTTTTCATCCGGCGAATCGAGAGAAGTATGCGTTCCGAATGTATAGATGGCGGTGAGGAAGGGCTTATCGCCTCCGGCCTTTTCCGAAACTGTCTCGAAGAGCAGCGTATACGCGTCTTTATCGGAAATGGAGTCGGCCGGTCCGTTGCTCACGAATGCAGGGTCGCTGATGACCTCATCGAAATCCATGTCAAGAAGATAGTTCGTAAAGTTTATATTCCTGGTCTCCGTATTGATGAACGTTGTCGAGTATCCGCGGTCGGAGAGGATATCCTGCAGGGAGACCAGTGTGTTCCCGTCATAATTGTTCAGCTGGAATCCGGAATAGAGCTGGCCGCTCAGAGCACGGTATGTCGCAAATGTATGGTTGAAATAATTTGTAAAATTAATGGATTTTTTTTCGTAGGATGCAACATTTGGCATGATGCCCCGGCTGTCTGCAACAATGTTCTGAGAGAGACCTTCCGTGAAGATGACAATGATATTGGGTTTTTCCGGGAGTGTCTCGGGAAGCCTTATATTTCCGGCAATATATGTACTGTAGAAGGCGGAGGTGTAATCTTTGCTTTTATCGACAGATTTTGCCTGTGCCTGTGCGTCAATTCCCTGTCTGATCAGAGTGTAATAGGCAAAAAGCGGGGATGCCGAGCTGCCGTACCACATCGTGAAGATCAGTTCAGCCGCAAGGAAGAGCGAAAGAAGCCGTGCCTCGGCGGTCCTGCCGAATCCCACATGCCTTACGGGAATCAGAGAAAGAATCAGAGCTGCTGCCAATGCCGGAATGTATACAGCTGCCTGTCCGGAGAGATCCCGGACCGAATCCATGTTGGTCATCATGACCAGAGAAATGTAGGTGCTTCCGAACATGAGAACGACCATCTGAATGTTGTAGAGCAGCATAAGAAGACCATTTACGATCCATCCTGGGATGTGGTGCTGCCTGATCAGCATATTGGAAAACAGAAAAATGATGATCAGTTCAAGAGATCCCGCGATCAGGCACATAATTTCCCCGGTCTTAAGAAAGGTCACTGCTGTGAGCGCGATCGCGCATACATATTTCAACAGGGTGCTGATCAGCAGCGCGGCAGGATGTTTATAAGCCATGGATGCCCTCCTCAGAAAGAATGATATCAGACGCAATAAACGGAAGGAAGTGTGTGCCGAGTTTGATTCCGTCTTCTTTTATACAGTCACGATAGCTGCGGATCACAGAATCCGGTGACACTCCTTCGGGAATCGAACCTTCCGTAAGGTAGAGACAGCTCTGCATGCCTGCGTTCATCGGTCCGAAATAATCCATTTTCGGTGTATCACCGATAAAAAGGCAGTGCGGCATGAAGGAAGAGATATCCGGGAGGGTGGAGGCACCTGCGTCGTGTGTGCCGGTCGGATCATATCGAAGATAAGACTTTCTCGCGCACAATTCGTAGAATTTTCGATGGGGCTTCTCGAGACCTGTCTCCTCACTGAATGTAAAATGATCGAAAGCATCCTGCAGATCGATCTGCAGGATCTTTCGGTACTGCATATAGGATGTCATGTTGGATCCGATCGCGATGTCGACCCCGGTCTTTCTCAGTGCTGCGAGGAATTCACAGACGCCATCCTCGGCTTCCATACCGGCAAGGAAACCTTCCCAGTACAGGCGCGCCATATTCAGGGAATGGGGAAAGACCGGCCAGCCGTTGGTCTCACAGATGATCTGGCTGCGGACGAGCCGGCTGTGGGTCGAGGCGCAGATGAAACCGATCCGTTCGTTCTGGATATCCCAGCATCGCTTGATCTCACGGCGGATCTCCCCGGCGTCCACGCCGAAATGCCGTTCTGTGTATTCCCCGAGAGCGGCAACTCCTGAGGCATCCGCTTTGTTGTAGTTGTAAAGAGTGCCATCCAGATCAAAGATGACGGCTTTTATATCAGACATAGAAAGACCTCTCTGAATATATGCTCAGTCCACATAATTTCTGTTCACGTATCCCACCTCACCGGTGGATTCGACCCGCACCTTCATCATGGTACTGTTCGTGAGTTCCAGGATCAGGAGCCGGGTCCCGTCCGGCAGTCTGTTCAATTCCCCGGCCGATGTACTGGGCGCGTTCCGGAGCGTCAGATACTCGTTGACGTCCGCATAGCAATAATCTCCTACGGAGAAGCCATGGACCGGAGCGGAGCCGGAAGAACTCTTTCCGGCACGAACCATGGCATTCGGATTGGAAGAAATATAATCCGCATTAACGTAACCGGTGGCGCCCGAGTCAGCGACTGTTACATAGGCCATTCCGTTGGTCCAGCTGTGTACATACATGGCTGTGTACGGAGGCAGACGGTCCAGCTCACCGGCGCTCGTGCTTGCAGCGCTGCGCAGAGTCAGATAATCATAGACATCCGCATAGTAGACCGTGTCTGAAGAGACAGCGGGAGTTCTGCTTTTGCCTGCCCGTACAGTGGCACTGCCCTGGGGAGTAATGTAGTTCCGATTGACATAGCCGGCATATCCGTTGTCGACTGTCACGACCTTGACCATGGTATTATTGGTATATTCTGTGATATACATGGCCGAATAAGGCGGAAGCAGACAGATCGCCTTGGCACCGGTCGAAGGCGCGTCGCGGAGTGTCAGATATTCATACACATCCGCTATGTAGACCACATTATCAACGGAAGATATTTTCCCGCCGGCAGCTGCCGCATTCCGGTCGAGTACCTGTGGGGTTTCTTCCGGCACAGGCGTTGGTGTCGGAGTTGGCGTCGGTGTCATGGAAGGAGTCGGCGTCGGTGTCGGAGTCATGGAAGGAGTTGGCGTCAGTGTCGGAGTTGGCGTCGGCGTATTGGCCGTTTCCTTCTCATTATCCTCAGACGTCTCTTTTTCGGGGGCCTTGCTCTTCTCTACTTTCGAGGAGGATTTTTCTTCCCCTTCCGCATTTTCTTTATCGACGGAGATTACGGATTCCGTGACGGAGGGATCGATGTCCGTTTCCCGGAACGGGCGGACTTTATCCATCATTCTGCCCATGAGATAACCTGCGACAATGAGAGCCATACAGCCGGCTAAGACGAACGGAATGACCGGTAATCCGGAGCGTTTGCCGCCATTTGTCTCATGATTGTTCC
>CAMNDN010000041.1:0-18901 GCA_946535445.1 uncultured Lachnospiraceae bacterium | reverse complement strand
GTCCGGATCATATCTTTTACAGTCCCCTTTATATTCCGGTCATCTTCGTTCCCGCCTGCGGAGATTTCAGATTCCGCGGGGAAGTCACCGACACCTTCTTCTTATTTTACTCTCATTCATAAAATTGTCTATTCTGATTTTTGGGAGAACATGCCAATTTGCATTTGCATCGATTTGTATTCGCAAATCCCTCCTGCAAGAGTATAATCTTATGTACAGCATTTGAATCAAATAAAAAGACTCTGAACGAAGGCACAACGTTGATACTCTGAATCGGTATTCCGGGTATAGATCCCGGATAGAAGTCCCGCTTCATCCATCGTATACATAAAAAATCAGAAGAGGTATATTTTTATGCAGTACAGAACAGACCGCCGCGGAAACAGGATCTCCGTACTGGGATACGGATGCATGCGCTTTCCGCAGAAAAACGGATCGATCGATCTTAAAAAGACCAAAGCCCAGATCCGGCTGGCGCTGGATCACGGTGTCAACTACTTCGATACCGCATATGTTTATCCCGGCAGCGAGGAGGCCGTCGGGACAATCATGGAAGAACTCGGTGTCCGCAGAGATATCAATATTGCCACAAAGCTGCCCCAGTATCTGGTGCGTTCCTCCGCAGCGATCGACAGATACTTCAATGAGGAGCTGAAAAGACTCAGGACCGATTATATCGATTATTATCTGATGCACATGATGACCGATATCAGCCAGTGGGAAAATCTTGAATCACTTGGGATCCGTGAATGGATCGATGCACGAAAAGCAGACGGCAGCATTCGCAACATAGGTTTCTCCTTCCACGGTACCACGGATATGTTCCTGAAGATCCTCAATGCCTATGACTGGGATTTCTGTCAGATACAGTACAATTATCTGGACGAACATACACAGGCCGGGCGCACCGGTCTTGAAGCCGCGGAAGCCAAAGGCATTCCGGTCATTATAATGGAGCCGCTACGGGGCGGCAAGCTCGTTGACCTGCTCCCGGAAAAAGCCAAAAAACTTATCGCGGAGAATGAACACGGCTGGTCTCCCGCGGAGTGGGCTTTCCGCTGGCTCTGGAATCAGAAAGGCGTGACATGCGTGCTGTCCGGTATGAATTCCAGGAAAATGGTCGCTGAAAATATAAGGACTGCATCCAGAATGCGGCCCGGTACCCTTACGGATGAAGATCTTGCGTTCCTGCAGCAGATCTGTGAGATCATCCGGGAAAAGACCAAAGTCGGCTGTACAGGATGCAGGTATTGCATGCCCTGTCCGAAAGGCGTGGATATTCCAAGTCTTTTCCGCTGTTATAACGCAATGTATACGGAAAACAAGGGTACCGGCATAAAGGAGTATATGCAGACGGTAGCTCTTCGAAGGAAGCCTGCATTTGCGACCCAATGCATCCGATGCGGTCATTGCGAGAAAGTGTGTCCGCAGGGCCTCAACATCATGGATCTGATCCAGGAGGCCGACAAGGCGGTACGGCCGCTGCCGCTCCGCATTGGATATGCGGCTGCGAGAAAGTTCATGTTCAGATGACCTTGAAAGGAGCTTCCATGAAAATACACGGACTTCAGAAAATGACCCTCCTGGATTTTCCGGGCCGCGTCGCATGCACGGTCTTCCTCGGACAGTGCGATTTTCGCTGTCCATACTGCCACAATTATGAACTTGTGGACGGGTCTGCCCCTGCCGTTATGACAGTGGAAGAACTTTTTTCTTTCCTTGAAAAGCGAAAGGGGCTTCTGGACGGTGTAGCCATTACCGGAGGTGAGCCCTGCCTTCATGCCGGACTGTATGATCTGATCGTCAGGATCAGACAATTGGGTTATGCCGTTAAACTTGATACCAACGGCAATCATCCGGCTCTTCTTAAAAAAATCCTGGACGATTGCCTTGCGGATTACGTCGCGATGGATATAAAAAACAGTCCGGAAAAGTACGCTGTGACCATCGGACTTAGTAAGATCGACCTTGAACCCGTAAAAAAGAGTATTGACCTTCTTCTTGGCGGCACTGTAGAATATGAATTCCGGACGACGGTCGTCCGGGAATTTCATGAGGCAAATGATTTCGAAGAAATCGGTAAACTGATCCGAGGAGCTTCCCGCTACTTTCTTCAGAGTTTCACAGACCGTGATACCGTCCCGTACGGAAATCTTCATGCTCCCTCCAGAGATGACATGCTTCACTATGCTGCCATTATGGGCAAATATGTAAAGCAGGCCGGTTTGAGGGGAATGGACTGATTTCCCGGCTCCCTCTGTCAGAAAGTACTCAGTTCCGTCAGAATCTACCTATATATAATGTATTTGGTCAAAAACCACAAGATATTGTGTTTTTGTTAATTTGCATCAATATATATTGATTTAATTTGCCCGGAGTGATAGTATATCTCAGTGGGAGACGAACCCCCTGTCGCTTTAAAGTGATGGGGTGAAATCAGTCTTTTTTCTACTTTCAGGGGGATTTATATGTACAAAGTAATTAAGAGAGACGGCCAGATCGCGGAATTTGAGATCAGCAAGATCACTGACGCGATCACCAAGGCATTTGTCGCACTTGAGAAGCAGTTTCATCCAAGCATAATAGAACTGATCGCGCTTCACGTCACCGCGGATTTTGAGAGCAAAATCATCGATGGCCAGATCAGTGTGGAAATGATCCAGGACAGTGTCGAAAAAGTCCTGTCCGAATCGGGCTATGCGGATGTCGCCAAAGCCTACATCCTTTACCGCAAGCAGCGCGAGAAGGTCCGCAACGTCAATTCCGCTCTGCTCAATTACAAGGAGCTGATCGACAATTATCTTCAGATCAATGACTGGCGCGTAAAGGAGAACTCTACCGTCACCTATTCCGTCGGCGGCCTGATCCTCTCCAACTCCGGAGCAATCACAGCTAACTACTGGCTCAGCGAAGTATACGACGAGGAAGTTGCTATGGCCCACCGCAGTGCGGCCATTCATCTCCATGATCTGTCTATGCTGACCGGTTACTGTGCAGGATGGAGTCTGAAGCAGCTGATCATGGAAGGTCTCGGAGGTGTTCCGGGCAAAATCACTTCCTCACCGGCCAACCATCTCTCCACTCTCTGCAATCAGATGGTCAATTTCCTTGGAATCATGCAGAATGAGTGGGCGGGCGCTCAGGCATTTTCATCGTTCGACACATATCTCGCTCCGTTCGTAAAGATCGATAATCTCACGCAGCGTGAAGTCAAGCAGTGCGTACAGTCCTTTATCTACGGCGTCAACACGCCCAGCCGCTGGGGTACACAGGCACCGTTCTCCAATATCACGCTCGACTGGGTGGTACCGAATGATCTGAAAGATCTCTCCGCGATCGTCGGCGGACGTTATATGGATTTCACATATGGTGACTGCCAGAAAGAAATGGATATGGTCAATAAAGCCTTCATCGAAATTATGATCGAGGGCGACTACAACGGACGGGGCTTCCAGTATCCGATCCCGACCTACTCCATCACGCGCGATTTCGATTGGAGCGATACCGAGAACAACCGTCTGCTGTTCGAAATGACCGCCAAGTACGGTACGCCTTATTTCTCGAATTACATCAATTCCGACATGGAGCCGAGCGACGTCAGGTCCATGTGCTGCAGACTTCGTCTGGACCTCCGCGAACTCAGAAAGAAATCCGGCGGTTTCTTCGGATCCGGCGAGTCCACAGGATCAATCGGTGTTGTCACGATCAATATGCCGCGAATCGCCTACCTTGCGAAGGACGAGGCCGACTTCTACCGCAGGTTGGATAGTCTTATGGATCTTTCGGCCCGCAGCCTGAAGACCAAGCGTACGGTCATCACAAAACTGCTGGAGCAGGGACTCTATCCCTACACCAAGAGATATCTCGGATCCTTCGACAACCACTTCTCCACGATTGGTCTGATCGGCATGAACGAAGTGGGTCTCAATGCGAAATGGCTCCGCGCTGACCTGACCGATGAGCGGACACAGCGCTTCACGCGTGATGTTCTGAATCATATGCGTGAGCGTCTCTCCGACTATCAGGAACAATACGGGGACCTTTACAACCTCGAGGCAACACCCGCGGAATCGACAACATATCGCTTTGCAAAGCATGACAGGGAACTGTATCCGGATATTATCACGGCCAACATGAACGGAACGCCGTATTACACGAACTCATCCCACCTTCCGGTCGGCTACACAGAAGACATTTTCTCGGCGCTGGATATCCAGGATGACCTTCAGACACTGTATACATCCGGAACCGTATTCCACGCTTTCCTCGGTGAGAAGCTGCCTGACTGGAGAGCAGCGGCAAATCTCGTCCGTAAGATCGCCGAGAACTATAAGCTTCCGTATTACACAATGTCTCCGACCTACTCGGTCTGCAGGGATCACGGATATCTGACGGGCGAACAGTTCAACTGCCCGATCTGCGGCCGCAAGACGGAAGTTTACAGCCGTATCACAGGTTACTATCGTCCGGTCCAGAACTGGAATGACGGGAAAGCACAGGAATATAAGGACCGCAGAGTCTACAATATCGGCCGCTCAAAACTTCTTCACAACGGACCGAATCCTGCACCGGTGGACCCCCAGACAGAGACCATCGTAAAAGATAGTCAGGCTTCCGGCGCAAAATCCGTCAATGTCGTCATGGACACAATACCGGCAGCTGCCAAAAATATGGACGGCGATTCGAACACTTCGATCCTGCTCTTCAAGACAACGACCTGCCCGAACTGCAAAGCCGCCAGGACCATGCTGGACCGCGCAGGTGTTCATTACACAGTAATCGATGCGACCGAGCACAAAGATCTTGCCCGCAAGTACAGGGTAATGACCGCTCCGACGCTGGTCCTTGTAAACGGAGAATCTTTTGAGCGTCTGCGCGGTGTTTCGGATATAAAGGGGTGGCTGGAAAGCAAATGAACCGGATATCTCATCTGACAAGCGAATTAAAGAGCAGTTCAGTACTAAAACCTGAAGATTATCTTGAACCTCGCTGTCTTCTGTGCGACGAGCCGTTCGGTGCAGAAAAGGAAGTAAGGCCGGTCCCACAGGCGAGGATCATTGAAAGAATGAACAGCTTTATGGCCATGCGTGATTATGACGGGGCGGAAAGGCATCTCCTCTACTGGCTCGAGGAGGCCCGTCTCGGTCATGACAGGCGCGGTGAACTAATGATCCGCAACGAGCTGACCGGTCATTACAGAAAAACAGGCGACAGAGAGAACTCTCTTGCCAATGCCGAGGCTGCTCTGGACCTCATAAAAGTCCTCGACTTCGAGGGGACCCTGAGTTCCGGAACAACTTATGTGAATGCGGCGACCGCTTACAATGCTTTCGGAGAGCAGGACAGATCCCTGGAACTGTTTGAAAAAGCGAAAGACATCTATGAGAATGAAGGTCAGACCGACAAAGCCCTCCTCGGAGGTCTCTATAACAACATGGCTTTGACGTTCTTTTCAACAGACCGCTTCGAGGAAGCCCTGAAGTTTTATCAAAAAGCTCTCGATGCCATGTCCGAAGTGGAAAACGGAAGACTTGAAATGGCAATCACCTATCTCAATATGGCGGATGTCTACCAAAGGTCGCTCGGTATTGAGGACGGAGAGCCGCATATCTACTTATGTCTGGATAAAGCCTACGAGCTCCTCACTGTCGGAGATATCCCGGATATGGGATATTACGCGTTCGTCTGTGAAAAATGCGCGCCTGTATTTGAATTCTACGGTTATTTCCTTGCCGCTTCCGATCTTGTTCAAAGATCGGAGGACGCCTACAGAGAAAATATGAATCAATAGACATGAACGGGGCTGCCTTATACGGCAGCCCGTTTCTTTACAGAAAAGAGGAACAAGATGAAAGGACTTGAACTGTCCGAACAGTATTTTGAATTATACGGCAGCAGGATGCTCCAAAGTCAGTTTCCGGAGCTTCTGCCCTGCCTTGCCGCCGGTCTGACCGGCAGCGGTTCCGAATGTTTCGGCTTCGATGATGAAATCTCACGGGATCACGATTTTGAACCCGGATTCTGCCTTTTCCTGCCGGACGAAAACATCGTTGACAGACGGACGGCTTTCCTTCTTGAGCGGGCTTATTCAAAGCTCCCCGGAGAGTTCATGGGGCTTCGGCGCTCCCTCGTGCAGCCCGTGGGCGGAATAAGGCACGGTGTGATCCGCATATCCGACTTCTTTAGGGATAAGACAGGATCTCCGGACGGAACTCTCTCTTTTGAAGACTGGCTGACCCTGCCGGAGCATTATCTGGCCGAGGCGGTCAACGGTAAGCTTTTTTTCGACAATTACGGAAAAATGACGGAGATACGGGAAAGACTTAAAATGTATCCGGATGACGTGAGAAGAAAAAAACTGGCCGGACATTTGCTCTTAATGGCTCAGTCCGGCCAGTATAACTATCTGCGCTGCCTGCAGCACGGCGAGAGTGCTGCGGCACAGATGGCAGTCTATGAATTTGCAGATCATGCCATGGCAGCCGCCTTCCTTCTAAGCAACGTATACCGGCCGTATTACAAGTGGAGCTTCCGCGCCATGCGGGCGCTTCCGAAGTTCTCGCTGCTCTCCGACCTCCTCGAGTTTCTCATAACAACTGACAACAGTGCTGCCATGCGGGAGGAAAAGTTTACCGTCATAGAAAGTATTGCCAGGGAATTCATCGACGAGCTGCATGATCAGGGGCTGAGCGAAGCTGTCTGCGATGACCTCGAAAAGCATGCCTATTCTGTAAATGACGGAGTTCGGGACAACGTTCTTCGAAATATGCATGTACTCGCCGGCATCCGTTAAGGCTCTCAGTGCTCGTAGAACTCCATCGATCCATAATACTCGAGAAGATCCGTGATCTTCTCGAGATCCGCGCCGGACAGTCCGGTCTTTTCTGCCACGATGTCCGCATCCTCAGCGCGCAGACCCTCGTCGAAGAGGTCTGAAGCAAGTTTCGCAGCCTGTTTTTCTGTCATAATGAATCTCCTTTCAAATGGATCCTTTAATCCCGTTGCATTCATAGTTCCGCAATTTTGTCATCAAGCGTCTGAACGTGAGAATCCGTTCTTCATGCCCATACTCGCCTCATAGAGCACTTTGGAGAGCAGATCCCCGGTCTCCTTACGGGCGAAGTCTGCCATGCGCTCGTTGGCCTCCTCCAGGCTTCTCATCACATCATCTGTCTGTGATGTCTTCTCATCCGTCTCATTCAGGAAGCGATGTCCCTCCACATGCATCTTATTCTGGTAACGCTCGATCAGGTTCGAGGTCGTCGAAAAATGTGCATCCGACAGTGCCGCGATCAGCCGGTTCGTCCAGTAAAAATTCTGCGTTGTGACCTCTCCCGTCGTTCCTGAAAAATAGTCGGGTGTCCTCCGGACATTTGCGTAAAACGGCACGAAAGCATTGAAAACGTTCGACCCCATGGCAATCCACATAATCGCCATGTACTCCGCGGGCATATACGGTCTCAGCTGAGTGCAGGCCACAAAATTATTACGGTTGATTCCGATCGGCCGATATTGTCCGCGGTCAGTCGCATGCCGTCCGTAAGGATCGTACGGCGTGCCCTGAAAATGGGCGGACAGCACATATTTTATATCCTCCACAGTTATCTTCCGTTCCGGAACGAGGCTCCAGGGAATATCATCTGACTCCGGCAAAAAGTCTGCATTCTCTCCGTCCCATGCAAATGTTCCCGGATTCAGGTATCTCTCCATGAACCATGCTCTGGGCGTATTATAGATATGATCTGAATCCGCCCGGCTGCCGAATGCTCCGCGCACGTCAAATGCATGATCACTCTCAAGGACATCCTTCGGATCGTCCGGGTCGCGCATGGTCGTATCCAGATGATTTCTCTTAATGAACTCCGGAAGATCCGCAGAGCACATATGATCTTTTTTCTCTCCCATCGCATCCGCCAGATCGAACCAGTCGATCCCCTGCTGATTCGGCATGACCACATACTCATCATCCGGAACCCTCTTCGCGATCCAGTGATGACCGCCAATTGTCTCCATCCACCAGATCTCATCAACATCCTGGAAGCCGATTCCGTTCATCTCATACGTGCCGTACCGCTCCAATATTTCGCCCATGCGCAGAACACCTTCTCTCGCACTGCGGATATAGGGCAGCACGATCGTCACCATATCCTCTTCGCCGATTCCCCCCTTTACCAGAGGATCAGCTCCAAGAACCCGCGGATTGGATGTAATTGTCTCTGTCGCAGACATGGCGACATTGCAGATATTAATACCGGCTTCCCCCCAGATGCCCTCATCCGCAAGAGCATTCGGCACTGCGGTATATCGCATCGGGTCGTCGGGAAGATCGATCTCCACCTTCGAAAGAACAGAAATATAATGTCTCGGCTGCTCCCCGGGAGCGACCACGATAAATTTTTTCGGTGTAAATTCTCCTGACGGTGAATCCTCATTCCTCGCCATCAGCGTTGAGCCGTCGTATGAAGCGTTTTTTCCCACAAGAATAGTTGTGCAGGGCATTGCTGTCTCCTTTTCATTTAAGTCTCATCTATTTTAGCAGTTGTCAGTTCCGTCCACACCGCGCGGAATCCGCTTCCGATCGCGATATTCTGGGACAGAATGTGGGACACGGCCGTCCCGTAATATGGGACACGGTCACATGCAAGAATTTCATCCCGGATGAGTTTCACCAGAATCCTGCCGATCCCCAGACCTCGTGCCTCCGGCAGAACATCTATACCGATCTGCCAGAATGTGTCGCTGTCGGCGCTGGCTCCGGCCATACCGAGAATCTGTCCGGCACGAAAAGCCGCAACACCGATAACGTCCGGTGCTGTCTCAACGAATGTGAACGCGTTCCCGAACCGTTTATCCCCGCGAAACGCAAGAATCTCATCCCCTCGGTAATAGTGTATCTCATATCCGTCCTTTTTGACCGGATGTGAAAAGTATGACGAAGAAACCGCCTCACCTTTCGGGGAAGGATCTGTCCCACGCAGCGATTCCGGGGAAGGGACAAAGAACGGGTGGACCTTATCGATGCAGTATCCATAATCAGCCAGCTTCCTGTCCAGTTCACGCATGATGCCTGCTTCCATGAACCAGGCCCCCTCCGTATTTTCGAACCGGGATCGGCACCAGTCGATAATACCTTCGTCTCCGGCAAAAAGCAGCTTATTTCGGAAAGACATCACTTTCAGGAACATTTCATCCCTCTCCTCGAACCTCCGTCTTCCCTCAAGAGGCACATATACATGAAATTGATTCTTCCCGTCGGCTGCCTCCCCGGGGCTGCAGCAATAGTCCTTCGCAAGCTGAGCATATATGCGCCGTCTCAATTCCCTATCGTCCATGAATGACCAAATAACCTCCTTATTCCACACTCTTCAGCGACTCGATCATATCCACTTTTTTCAGCACGAAATACATGACAAAATTAACAATGATCGAAAAGCCGAAAGTAATCAGTGTACTGATCACATAACTGATCAGACTGATATTTCTTCCGAACATCATGAGATCCACCTCGACCGTCACAATGACAAAACGGTGCAGGATCGTTCCGAATACAACACCGACCGCAGCTCCCAGGATCGTAAGAATAATATTCTCTCTGTAAATGTAAGCTGCGACTTCATTATCATAAAAACCGAGGACCTTCAAAGTAGCCAGCTCCCTCCGCCTTTCCATGATATTTATGCTGCTGAGATTGTATAATACTACAAATGCAAGCAGTCCGGCCGCCACGATAAGCACCAGCACAATATTTCCGAGGATGCTGAGCATATCCTCCACACTCTTCTCCAGATCTGTCGTAAAGCTCACACCGGTACTGGCCGGGCGGTCCATCAGAAAGCTCCCGAATTCCGACTCTTCTTCCGGAGATTTCTTCTCATAATTGACATTCAGACAGTTATACTCCGGTTCCTCCCCATAAAGCGCGCGATAAGTATCCGGTGACAGGAACAGATAATGCAGAACATAATTTTCCGCGATCTCTACGATCTTCACTGACACATTCTTCTTGCCGTCTCTTGAGATCGTCACCTCGTCCCCTACGGAAAGATCCAGCATATCGGCTGTTTTTTCACAGATAACTGCACCCTCTTCCGGGAAATCATACTCTCTGCGGCTCAGACGGTCTCTGAGCATAACATAATCCCGACTCTCATCAGGATCCTCCGGAACATAAAGGTACGCATTCCTTACTTTTCCTTTATTCATGAGATCCACGGAAATACGGCAGACCATCTGGGAACCTGTCACACCTTCATAGTCATCGACTTCTTTCTTTAACTCGGCGCGTTCACTCTCCGCCAGGGAAGTATCCATCGTAATAAGTGCTTCCTGCATAAAGATATTGATATACTGTTCTTTGGCGACCTCATTGATCGAATCATGAAGGCCGAAACCGACCAGCAGAAGTCCCATACAGCCGCCAATCCCGATCACCGTCATAATGAATCGTTTCTTGTAGCGGGTCAGATTCCTCATGGTGGATTTCTGCGTGAAATTAAGCCGCTTCCAGATGAAAGGAAGATACTCGAGAAAAATCCTCTGCCCCGCTGCAGGGGCCTCCGGGCGCATGAGCGCAGCCGGTTTTGCACGAAGCTGATTCAGGCAGGCTGCCAGCGTGGCAGCGCACGTACAGAACATTGCAGCTGTAAGTCCGTAAAATGCCTGGTTCCAGTTGATCGGGGAGTCATATCGGAGCATGCCTGTGTACATTATACCATAAGAACGCATGATCAGCTGCGGCAGGAACCATTCCCCGAATGAGATTCCCACTACGCTTCCTCCGACAGTCGCCAGAACGGCATACCAAAGATATTTTCCGGCAATAGTCAGATCAGAGTAGCCCAGTGCCTTTAATGTTCCGATCTGAACGCGCTGTTCGTCTACCATTCGTGTCATGGCCGTCAGGCTCACAAGTGCCGCGACCAGGAAGAAAATGACCGGGAAGACCTTGCCGAGGCTGTTCATTCGATCTGCATTCTGATCATAGCCGATAATACTCTCCATCATACCGCGGTCCAGAACATACCATTCCGGCACCTCCAGGTCCGCCAGATCTGCCTCCCCGTCCGCTATCTCCTGTCGGGCATCCTGTATCTTCTTCACAGCATCCGGATATTCTTCATTATATTCGTCTTCCGCATCCTTCAGTTTCTGTCGGTTCTCCTCCAACTCACAGATTCCGTCACGAAGCTTTTCCTCGCCTTCTTTAAGTTCCTTCTCGGCGTCAGTCAATTTGACACTGTTCTTATCTATTTCCGCCTGACCGTCCTGAAGTTTTACTGTATTCCTGTCGATTTCTTCCTGGGCATATACAAGCTCAGCCTCCCCCGACGCAATTTTTTCCGCGCCTTCCTCAAGCTGTGCCCATCCTGCGTCAAGTTCCGCTGCCCCCTCATCAATCTTCAGCTTAGAGGCATCCAGAAGCTCTCCGGCGTCCACAAGCTGCGCCTCTGCCATAAGGAGTGTCCTGTCCGTTTCATCAAGAAGTTCTTTGGACGAATCCAGTTCCTTCTTTGCGCTTTCCAGCTGAATTCCTGTCTCATCCAGGACGCTTTTAGCAAGGATCAGTTCAGCTTCGGCATTTGAAAGCTCTTCCTCAGTTTCGTCAAGAGCGGCTTTCCCGACCGTCAATTCCTCTTCGGCTGAATCCAGTTCAGCTCCGGTCGCATCAAGAATGCTTTTATTTGCCGCAAGCTCCTCAGCATGAGCGTCAAGTTCTGCTCCTGCTTCGTCGAGGACAGCTTTATTTGCTGCAAGCTCCTCGCCATAAGCGTCCAGTTCTGCTCCTGTCTGGTCAAGGACAGCTTTATTTGTCGCAAGCTCCTCACCATAAGCGTCAAGCTCTGCTGCCATCGCGTCCAGATATGCTCTTTTTTCCGCCAGTTCCTCCTCTGAAATCTCCGGATCTTCGCAGGCGGCCTCATACTCCGCCAGGTACGCTTCATAAAATGAAAGCATTTCCTCATATTGGGCAGAGCCTGCTTCATACTCTGCAAGACCCGCCTCGTACTGAGCCCTTCCTTCTTCGTACTGAGCCTGACTCACCTCGTAAATTGCGAGGCCTTCCTCATATTGCCTGAGGCCGGCTTCGTACTGTGCCTCGCCTTCCTCATACTGCCTGAGTCCTTCCTCGTACTGAGCTCTTCCCTCCTCATACCTAGCCTTTCCGGTCTCATAATCAGCGAGATATGCCTCGTACTGAGCCTTTCCGTCCTCGTACTCTTCAAGACCCGCCTCGTACTGCAGATATCCTTCCTCGTACTGAGCCCTTCCGGACTCATACTGCGAAAGACCGTTCTCATACTGCCTGAGACCGTCCTCGTACTGAGCCCTTCCCTCTTCATACTGAGCGAGCCCCTGGTTATATTCCAAAACACCGTCGTTATATTCGCGGACGCCGGCATTGAACTCATCCTCTCCTTTCCGGTATTCGGCCAGTCCGTTCCGATACTCTTTCTTTGCGGACTCCAGCTCCTTCTTACCGTCTGCCACAGCCCTGGCTGCATCGTCAAGTTCCCTGCGTCCGTCCTCAAGTTCCTTTCGGGCGTCCTCAAGCTCTTTTTTGCCGTCCCGGTATTCTTTCCATCCGTCTGCAATTTTCTTCTCATTGTCACGGATCTCTTCTTCCGCATCCGCGATTTCCTGCTTTCCGTCCTCTATCTTCCGGGCGGCATCTTTCAGCTCTTTCTCTCCGTCGTCGACTTCTTTTTTCGCATCCGCAATGGCATCTGAAGCCTCCCTGTAGACGGATTCGTAACGCCTTGGCGCCGCTGTCTCCTCCAGTGCTTCGACCTTATCCGTCACTGCATCCGTCAGCTCCGTATACGGGTCACTAAATGTAAGCAGCCGATCCGCATTGCGCACACTTAAGTAAATTTCCGTGTAATAATCTGTATCATACACAGACGGATCAAGGAGGACAAAACCATCGATCTGTCCGTCTCCGATTGCTCCGTTCCCTCTTGTGAGATCGGTATAATAAGGCAAATACCCCATTCCGACGATCGTGAATGTATCCTCCATTAGCGTTTCATCAAGCTCCTCATCATCCCCGCTGATAAAGGTTATCACGTCTCCGATCCTGTAGCCCTCATCCGGAAAGAGTCCTATATCCGCAAAACACTCATTTTTGTCTGCAGGCAGTCTGCCTTCTGTAACGATTGCCCTGTTCAGATCATCTGTCATGGCAATCGTCCTTACGACCAGAAGCGAATCATCTGTCTGCAGGAGCACATCTTTCGTTTTTCCGCCGACGGCATTTGCTACGCCTTCTACATTTTTCAAATCACTGAGATCTTCCTCAGAGAGTCCCATGGTACTGAGCACACGGATGTCCATGAGATCATTTTCATCATAAAAGCGGTCCGCGGAGTATTTCATATCATGTCCGGTCGACCGCAGACCTGCAAAAAAAGCGGTTCCGAGCATGATAATACAGAAGATCGACAAGAATCTTCCTGCATTTCTCCTTATCTCTCTGAAAAAATCTTTCCGGAACGCGCTCATCATAACCTCTCTGTCAGGTCTGAAACTATAATCGATTTTTACTCTGTCTGTAATTGTATATAATACTCCAATATATATATTACATTAAACAAAGCCTACCGGTAAACTACGAGTTAAAAAAAGACGTTCAAACCAGACAAACTGTCTGTTCGAACGCCCTGCCTTATTCATCCATGTAATTATATTGTTTTCCGGATTGTTAAGATGTTCTTTCCGTTCTTGTATTCGTAATGAACATCCTCCATATTCTGCTTGACCAGATAGATCCCGAGACCACCGATCTGCCTCTCGTCAGAACCCAGGGTTATGTCAGGATCTCTCTTTGCCAGAGGATCATATGGTTTTCCGTTGTCGATAAATGTTATTGTGACAGCGAGCGGATCATCACTTACCTCTATTCCCAGCTTTACCCAGCCTATTTCAGGATCATAAGCATACTGAGCGATGTTGACATACAACTCTTCCACAGCGATATCCAGATGCATTTTTTGCTTGATCGGGCAGTTATACAGATCCAGCTGTGCATCGACAAAGGCCAGCACCTCATCCAGGTTTTCAATTCTTGCTTCAATGTTCAGTTCCTTCATGGTCGTGTCGGCCCCTTTCCGTCACAATACTGGTTCTTTCGCTTCGCTGCTTCTGATTATATACATTATAATATCAATCTACGCTAATGAACAGATTATTTACAATTTAAATCAAAGACAGACATCTGACGGTCCTCCCAGGACTCCTGCGGAACATCATGAATCACGTCTCCTGCGGCATAATTCCCGATCAGGAACGGAGATGCCGGGTCATGCATCCTCCGATTCTCAAGAACCCTTCTTGTGTCACTGTTGGCATAACAATACCTGCACAGATGCGGGCAGCTGTCGTAGGCACCGATATCACATGCAATATAGCAGCTGCAGGCAGACCGATTCGGTTTTGTCTTCGGAAAAATAAGCCTTTTGCCGGCAGCCTTCTCATAGATTTCCTGCGTCATACATCCTGAGCAGTCCGCTCCGTACGGTGCAAGAAAATCTCCCTCTGCACAGGGTCTGACTGTCATTCCATGCTTTCCGGCAATCTCTATAAATCGTTTTCCCAGATAGATGCAGTCTTCACGTCCTACTTCCCGGATCTCCGGAAAATTACGTCTGACTTTCTGGTAAAGATCAATAAAACTGATAACGACCGTCTTTGTACAGCCCGAAAGTATTTCCGCCATCTGTTCAAAGGCCCTCAGATGATACTCAATAGTATATTTTTCCGTTATAAGAACAGGATCATACCGCCATCCCACTGCGTCCATCCCTGCGATTTCTGACAGTCTCCTGAAGTTCTCCAGTGTGCGATGCTTATCCGGTACATTCGGTTCGATATCCCGCCCGTATGGCGTGATGGTCACATACCAATACTGCCCGTAATCGCGCAGAAGATCCATATATTGAAACATCGGCTCAGGGTCCTTTGTACAGAAACCGATGACATCTACTACGGACGGATCCAGGCGGTAGCGGCTGACCTGCTTTTCGTTGAACGGATTGCGAACACATACAATCCCTTCCCGGAGGCGATTTGCGAACCATTCCGCATAAAAAGCCGGTATATCTGTCCTCTGTCCTGTATTTATGATCATACAATTCCTTCTCTGAATCTTCGTTTCATTTGCTGCTTTTAAAGAACAAAGGAAGCATTCTTTCTCCCAAGGAAACGTACTCTCCCTGACAGCCTGAGTTCCCCTTTCCCGGAAGCCTCCACAGTGAGGCTTCCCCCGGGCTGATGAAGTTTTACCGTGACCGATTTACCGGCCTCATCAGCAAGAAAGGCACCGACAGCGGACGTTCCGCTTGCGCATGAACTCTCCCAGAAAAGTGTACCTGCCGCCGGCACATATACGAGAGGTGTAAGGTTCCCCTTCTCCCGGTCGAAGAACATGAGACCTGCCGCGTCAGCATGAAGGCAGCGGCACCACATCCGCACATAAGACTCAGCCTGATCCCGGGGAAGCAAATTCTCCAGAATGATATGAACAATTCCGTCAAAGCGTACCACAGGTAATTCTCCGGCCCCCGGAAGGACGGCTTTCTCAATTGCCAGAGGACGCGGCATATCGACAGTCCCGTCAAAGACGCCTTCATCGACATTTTTCACTTCTGCTCTGACGCTGCCGACCGCGCCGGACACATGTAAGGTCACATCCTTACCGCCGGCCAGTCCGTTCATGGCAGCATATGCTGCAGCGCACATCGAGGCATTTCCACAGAACTCTCCTCCTGCCATGCGCAGCGCAATGTCACAGTCTTTTTCTAAAGAGAGGAATCCGACCTGCTCCGCCTCAGGCAGAAGTTCCATAAGGCGCGCAGCGATAGACGGCTGCTGTAAGACAGGCACAGGCGTTTCGACCAGGATCGTCGTGTTCCCGGTAGGATCCATCACACAATAGCGGATATTGACCATCTCATCTTCACCCGTAAATCCTTTTCGCTTAAATTCCCTGCATGATCAGGAAGGCTTCGGCGTTCCCGACGCACCGCGCAGGGTGCGATGCACCTTTCTGATCGCGCGGCTGCGATCTGCCGTCTCCTGTTTTACATCCCTTGACGCTGATAATTGCGAAGGAACTGTACTGTTCTTTCCTGCTGAGGATTCCCGAAGACGTCTTCCGGATCTCCCTGCTCGACAATAACTCCTTTATCCATGAAAATTACCCGGTTGCTGACTGCACGCGCAAACGGCATCTCATGCGTGACAACGACCATCGTCATCCTTTCATCCGCAAGCTGGCGAATGACCTTAAGGACTTCTCCGGTAAGCTCCGGATCCAGTGCACTGGTCGGCTCATCAAAGAACAGGATCTCCGGTTTCAGGGCAAGCGCGCGGGCAATGGCAACTCGCTGCTGCTGACCGCCGGAGAGCTGGCATGGATATGCATCGGCGCGGTTTTCCAGATTCATTTTCCTTAAAAGTTCCATGGCTTCTGCATGGACCTCTTCTTTCGGTCGTTTCTGTACGTGGATCGGAGCATCCATAATATTTTTCAGGACGGAATAATGCGGGAACAGATTGAACTGCTGAAATACCAGACCGAAATAACGTTTGATCTGGTTCAGCTCAGCATGGCTTACATAGGCGGCTTCACCATGCTCATTTGTTGTCACTGCGCTTTTGCCCATATAGGATATATCGCCGGAATCAATCGACTCAAGGAAGGTCGCACAGCGAAGCAGTGTGCTTTTGCCGGAACCGCTGGGACCGATCACACTGACTACCTCACCGGAAGCGACATGCAGGCTGATGTCTTTTAACACTTCCAGATCTCCGAAAGATTTTTGAATTCCATTCATCTGTAAAATCATATGATTCAGCCCCTTCCTTATTTGTAATAGTCAAATGCCTTCTCGATCTGCTCCATAATGAAGGCGACAACATAATTTGCAATGAAATAGAATACACCCGCGATAACGAACGGGATAAAAGATGTCTGTGAAGCGGCGATCTGCTTAGCAAGAGAGAACATCTCATTATAGGCCAGTGTGAAAGCCAGTGATGTATCCTTTACAAGGGTGATAATTTCGTTCGTGACCGAAGGAAGGATCGCCTTGACGACCTGAGGAAGAATGATCTTGAAAAAGGTCTGTACCTTGCTGTAGCCAAGGACCTCAGCAGCCTCATATTGGCCGACCGGTATCGTATCCATTCCACCGCGGTATATTTCCGCGAAGTAAGCAGCGTAGTTCATGGAAAAGCCGATGATAATGGCGGCAAAACGATAGCCGCGTATATTCATTCCGAACAAATAATAAGGGCCGAAATACCACATAAGGAGCTGCAACATGAGCGGTGTGCCGCGCATGATGGCAATATAGATTTTGGTGATTTCACGCACAAGAAAAAATCTCGAGCGGCGCATGAACATGATGATCATACCGAGAGGCATGGAAAAAAGAATCGTAAGAATGAAAATTGCACATGTGCGAAGCATACCCTCGCCCATGGAGGTCAGCATGGTGGAAATGGTCATAGGTGTTTCTCCTCTGTAATAATATCCTATTCTTAGCCTTTACGTCTCATAGGCGCAGCGTTTCGCAGCACAGGAAAGGAAGTTCCCATGATGCAAAAAAGCACGGGCCGCATGCACCGGCCCGATGCTCTTTAAAACATATCCATACTTTTTTTCTTTAGATATTATCGTCAGCGATCAGGAAAGAACCTGCCGTCATATCAATTGCAATCGCGTCGATTGCGCCTGCCTTCAGGTCATTATAAGCAATTGTATAAGTCTCATATACTCTGAGCTCTCCAAAGGTATCCGCAAGATCCTTTTTGGAATCCTGCAGCATATCATAAGCGGATGTAGCGGTCTGAACACCGACAATTTTGCCGCTCAGGTCTTCCAGTGTCTGAATATCGGAATCACCGGGGACCATGATACCCTGTGTATTATTGGAATAGGTGATGCCCCACGTATAATCGTCTTCACGGCCTTCCTTGGTGAATCCGGACCAGATGCAGTCACAGCTGCCGGCATTGAGTTCCATATCTTTCGCGTCCCAGTTGAATGGAACTGACTCGTAGCCCCAGCCGAGATACTCACAGACAGCCTGGCAGAGCTCGACGTCGAAGCCGCCGACAGTGCCGTCGTCCTGACGATAGGAATACGGCGGATAGTCAAGATCAAAACCATGCTTGAATGTGAAGCTGCTGTCTCCTGAACCTTTTTCCGGAAGTGTGGACTCATCTATGTCCTCTGCTTTCAGGCAAAGGTAATCTTTGATTTCCGGATATTTAGCACCGATTTCATCATAGGTACCATCCAGAACCAGGGCCTGAAGTGCTCCGCTGACCGTCTCAGCCAGTTCTTCGTCACCGATACGGAAGCCGATCGCATAGGACTCTACTCCGAGGTCCTCATCAAGGAAACGGTATGTTGTAGCCTTGATGGCTTCCTCGATAGAATCAGTCGTTTCGGCAGCTTCTGTCCCGGTGGCTGAAGCATTCTCAGAAGATGATGAGGAACCGCATCCGGCAATGGAAGCCGGAATCAGAATCATCGCCAACATAAGTGCAAGTTTCTTTTTCATTATGTATCTCCTCCATTAATTAGACGCAGTACGTCAGACTGCTAACATAGTACCACGTTACCACGTTAAAAGAAAGCTTTTTTTTCGTTCCGCGTACAGATTCCTTTATGCATATCCTTTAATAGAGAAGGAGACTTCCAGACAAACATTTCAGGGCAGACCATGGATAAAATCGACCAATTTCTCCCGATCGTAAAACGTATCCATCTTACTGATAACAAAATCGGGCTCTATACCCTGATCTACATTATAGAAAGACCCGTTCCTTACCGAACTGATTTCCGATGTTCCGGATATCTGAAACTGCGTGCCGATAGCAGTAACCGCAG
>CAMNDN010000040.1:0-18960 GCA_946535445.1 uncultured Lachnospiraceae bacterium | reverse complement strand
GAACGAATCCACCAGATCCTGCAGCTCCAGATACCGCTCCATCCTCTCCTCGCAGAGCGCGTCCGCCGCCGCCCGCTCCGCCTCCAGCGCCGCGAGGCGCGCGTAGTCGGTCGCCGCAGCGGCCATCTCCTCCTCGAGCTCCGCAAGCCGGGTCTCGAGCTCGTCGATCTGACCGGGCAGCGCCTCGTACTCCCGCTGTTCGTTATAGGAAAGGCGCTTCCTGGCACGTGGACGCCGCCAGGTGTCCCGGCTGTCCGGACCCTCTTCTGTACGCTTGTCCCGCGCAGGGGCGGTCACAGCCTCCTCCGCGCCCGGGATGACCCCGCCGTGTTCGAGATACTCGCTGAAGCCGCCCTCGCTCTGCCTCAGCGTACCGTCGTCCTCGAATGCAAATATCCTCGTCACCACCCTGTCCAAAAAGTACCGGTCATGAGACACACAGATGATCACACCGGCGAACCGGTCCAGGTAATCCTCCAGCACCTGAAGCGTCTGGATATCGAGATCATTGGTCGGCTCATCGAGCACGAGCACGTTCGGATTCTCCATCAGCACCTTCAGAAGACAGAGCCTGCGCTTCTCCCCTCCGGAGAGCTTGCCGATCGGAGCGTACTGCATCTCCGGGTCGAAAAGGAAGCGGTCGCACATGGATGAGGCGCTGACGAGCCCCTCTGGCGTGCGTATGTACTCCGCCGTGTCGCGTATATAGTCTATGACGCGGTCGGAATCGTCCGGCATGTCGTTCTCCTGCCCGAAATAACCGATCTGGACGGTCTGGCCGATCTCCACGGATCCGAACGTCGGCTCCTCCCGCCCGATGATGCACTTAAGAAGCGTGGATTTTCCGCACCCGTTCTTCCCGATGATGCCGATCCTGTCCGTCTTTCCGAACAGATAGCTGAAGTCATGGAAGAGAAGCGGGCCGTCGAACTTTTTGCCGATACTGTCCACCTCGATGATCTTGTTGCCGAGCCGGGAAGGAAGGGAGGAAAGGGAGACCTGACGCTCCTGGACGATTTTCTCACGGTCTCTCAGGGCCTCAAAACGCTGGATATGCGCCTTCTGTTTCGTCGACCGCGCTCTTGCCCCGCGCATCATCCAGGCCAGATCCTGGCGGTACAGAGCCGCCATCTTGCGCTCGGAGGCGAGCGCGAAATTCAGACGCTCCTGCTTTTCTGCCAGATATTCGCTGTAGCCCCCCTCGTAGCGGAAAGCACGGCCCCGGTCGAGTTCGAGCGTCTGGCTGGTAACGCTGTCAAGAAAATACCGGTCATGTGTGACCAGAAGAAGTGCTCCCTTATATTTCTGCAAATATTCCTGCAGCCAGCTCACCATCGCAAGATCCAGATGGTTGGTCGGCTCATCTAAAATCAGCAGATCACAGGGCGTCAGGATCGCTGCGGCCAGAGCGGCCCTCTTTCGCTGCCCGCCTGAAAGGCAGGATGGAGACACGTCCGGGTCTTTAATGCCGAAGCGGAGAAGAGTGGACCGCACTTCCCCTTCGGTGTTCCAGTAATCCTCCCGTCCCTGCACGGCGGCGGAAATGTTATCCAGGATGCTCTTATTTTCGTCAAATGCAGGCTCCTGCACCAGCGCGGATATTCGAAGGCCCTGCCGCATGATGACCTGACCCGCATCCGGTTCTACCGTGCCGGCAATGATGCCGAGAAGGGTGGATTTTCCGGTGCCGTTGATGCCTACTACGCCGATCCTGTCG
This sequence comes from uncultured Lachnospiraceae bacterium, assembly GCA_946535445.1. Taxonomy (GTDB): domain Bacteria; phylum Bacillota; class Clostridia; order Lachnospirales; family Lachnospiraceae; genus Chordicoccus. Next base: position 17,243 of record CAMNDN010000040.1, on the reverse strand, counting down.
GTGTCCTCGAAACCGACGGTGACGTCGGTCAGGATGGGGCGGGAAACATATTTTTTGCTTATGTGTTCCAGATTCAGTATATTCATGGCTTGCTCCTGCTGTTCACTGTTCTTCGGTTTTCTGCGATTCCTGCGTTTTTTGGCAGCGGACGCGTATATCCGTTCCCATACCGGTCTCGCTCTCAAGCTCGATGCCGGCTCCGATCTGTTCAACGATATGCTTGACGATGGCCAGACCGAGTCCCGTTCCTCCTGTCTGCTTTGAACGGCTCTTGCTGACCCTGTAGAATCGTTCAAATATCCGATCCTGATCCACCCGCGGTATTCCGATTCCGGTATCCCTGACACCGATTATGATTTCATCGGGTTCCTCTCTGAGCGTCACGTAGACATGTCCGCCGGGATTGTTATATCTGACGGCATTGTCACACAGATTGTAGATGAGCTCCTCATACATCTGCGGATCGCCGACGGTCATAATGGGCTCGGCCTCTTTTTCGTTTCTGGACCGGCTCTGAATATCCCCGAAGAGGTCTGTGTCTTTGAATGTGTCAAGATGCAGAGAGACATTCTGCTCCGCAGCCTTGAATTCCAGGAGCGCCAGACACTGGCTGGCAATTTCCGTGAGGTTGACCGGTTCGCTGACTTCGCGTTTTACGGAATCCAGCTCGGACAGTCTGATGACGTCATTTATGAGTGTGAGAAGACGGTCTGAATTTTTGTGGATCTGCTTCGCATATGCCGGGTACTGGTCGACAGGGATCATCTCGTTTTCCATCAGTTCGGCATAGCCGGAGATGGCGGTGAGGGGCGTCTTGAGCTCATGCGATACGTTGGCGGTGAATTCCTGCCTCATATTGGCATCCCGCATGATTTCTTCACGCTGCGAGCGGATCGTTCTTACGAACGGACGAAGTTCAGGATACACATCATCTTCGCTAACGTTATCGGTATTGTCCGCAATACGGTTGATCGGCTGCAATATACTGTCAGCCATAAAGCGGGAGAATCCGATAAAGGTCCCGATCAATATAAGAAGCAGAACGGCCAGCATCGGAAGGATGTTCATGACGACCGAAGTCAGCGAGTTCCCTTCTCTGGAAACACGGATCACATTTCCGCTGTCCAGACGGATTGCGTAGTAGTAGGCTGTTTTGCTGAGTGTCGATGAACGCCGGGTCGCATATCCTTCTCCTTCCTCAAAGGCCTGTATGACTTCCGGCCGTTCATTATGGTTTTCGAGGGAAGTGACATCAGCTCTTGAATCGAAGAAAGCATTGCCGTTCACATCGATCAGTGTCACTCGAATATCTTCCGGAATATTAAGCCTGAGATCACTTTGCGGATCTATATCAGCCAGCATTTTGGCATACACGCTCAGATCGATAAAGGCTTCATGCTGCAGAGCATCATAGAAAGCCCATGCGGTGATGCAGGTGCAAAGGATTATACTGATAAGGGAAGAGATGATTAGCTGAATGTTGATTTTATATCTCAAGAGTGTTCGTTCCTCATGGGGCTTGACAGTGATTTCAAAAAGTAAGTATACATCGAAGCGGAACTTTTTTACATACATTTTCTATTACGTGGTGTGTATACTTGCGATGATGGTATAAAAAATAGTAAAATTAATCTGATTGTGATTCTTTTCGGATAACGAACAGACAGAATCAGGGTATATTATATGAACAATAATTATGAAAATGGAACAAAGCGAAAGAACACCGCGCTTGGCATCCTGTTCATCCTTATAGCCGGTACATGCTGGGGCAGTATAGGGATTTTCGTAAGAAGATTCAACACCTACGGTCTTGCCTCCATGGACATCGTCGCACTGCGCGCAGTCTTTACGACCGTCTTCATGGCGATCTTTCTTGCCTTTTACGACAGGCGGCTGCTGAAGATCCGGCTCAGAGATATCTGGTGCTTCATCGGTACCGGCATTATCAGTATGGTGTTCTTTAATTACTGTTACTTCAGTCTTATTAAAATTTCGTCGCTGTCCGTGGCAGCGGTGATGCTTTACACGGCGCCGGCATTTGTAATGCTCCTGTCAGCGGCTCTCTTTCGGGAACAGATCACGCCGGTCAAAGTCATGGCGCTGATCGCGACCTTCGTCGGCTGCTGCTTTGTCACCGGTATCGTGGGAAGCAAGGTGCATCTTACTCCTGCAGCTATACTTCTGGGACTCGGCGCAGGACTTGGATATGCCCTGTATTCGATTTTCGGGAGATTTGCCCTTGAGAGAGGGTACCATAGTTTTACAATAAACCTGTACACGTTCCTCTTTGCCTCTGTCGCCTGCATTCCGATCGTCGATATGGGGAAAATTTTATCGGTATGTACATCCGGGGCCGGGATGATCATCTTTTCTGTTCTCTGCGGACTCATCACTACGGTGATTCCCTACATCGTCTATAATTTTGGCCTGTCGGAGATAGAAACAGGAAAGGCAGCAATTATTGCGTCGATAGAGCCTGTGGTGGCCACACTGATCGGCATGATCGCATTTCATGAGACGCCTTCGATCGGAAATGCGGCAGGAATTGCTCTGGTGCTTGCAGCCATTGTGCTGTGCAATAAGCCTTCTGCAGGCTCTTAATAATTTACTATAAGTTTTCGCAGGAATTCACAGACCAGATCTTTATAAAGCCCGAAAGGAGGCATCCATGCCTACTGTAATAATAGTCGAAGATGACAACGATATTAATGAGATCGAGACGATCGCCCTCACGAACATAGGATACCATGTTCTTTCCTGCAGCTGTGCCGCGGAATTCTGGCCGCTGCTCGGGAAACATGTCCCTGATCTTGTTCTTCTGGACATCATGCTCGAGGATGAGGATGGGCTTACGGTCCTGAAAAAGATCCGCGAAAATGAAAGTACAGCCGGTCTGCCTGTCATTATCGTGTCAGCCAAGCAGACAGAACTTGATAAAGTCCGCGGTCTTGACAGCGGTGCTGATGACTATCTTACGAAACCTTTCGGCATCATGGAACTGATCTCCCGCGTAAAAGCGGTCCTCAGAAGAAGCGGGAGAGTGATGCAGGCGGATGTTATAGAAATAGGAAGACTCAGGGCCGATTTCGCCCAGCGCCGCGTCTATGTTGATTCTGAGGAAGTGATGCTGACGTTCAAGGAGTTCGAGCTTCTCAAGTACCTGATCACGCATCAGGTGGCGGCGATCCCGCGAAGTGAACTGATGAACAAAGTGTGGGGAACCGATTTCGAGGGTGAGTCAAGAACGCTGGATGTTCACATCATGACTTTAAGAAAGAAGCTGGGAGAAGTAGGAGACTATATCCGGACGATCAAGAATGTCGGATACCGTATCGAGGAGAGCCGGCATTGAGACGGGTTTCAGGGAGGTCCTATGAAGAAGAACATATATATGAGCCCGCTTGAGAACATACAGATGGTAGCCATGGATGAAGTGGGAGGCTTTCAGGTCCGTCCCGGACTCTATGAACTGTATGGAGCGACTGCTCTTCCGGGAGCGGTGAATTTTACCCTCCATACACACGGCGGTACCGGGGTCGAGCTTCTGCTCTTTAAAAAGAAGAGCATGGAACCCTATGCTGTGCTGAAATTTCCCGAAACATATCGGATCGGGGATGTCTATGCCATGATCGTATTCGGTCTTGATATTGAAAAGTTCGAGTATGCCTATCGCGTCGACGGACCGTACAGGCCGGAGGAAGGTATTACATTTGACAGGAACCGGATCCTGCTGGATCCCTATGCGAAAGCCGTCACAGGTCAGAGCGTCTGGGGAGAGAAGAACGGTCCTGATGCTTTTTATAAGGGGCGGGTCGTCCGCAACGATTTCGACTGGGGGACCGATAAAAATCCTCTGCTGCCTATGGAGGATCTGATCATATACGAGCTTCACGTGCGCGGATTCACAAAACACGCTTCCTCCGGCGTAAAGTATCCGGGGACGTTCGAAGGTCTGCGGGAGAAGATTCCCTACCTCAAGGAACTGGGAATCAATGCGGTCGAGCTCATGCCGATTTTTGAATTTGATGAGATGCGCGACGACCGGGTCGTTGACGGAAAGAAACTGATCGACTACTGGGGATATAACCCGATCAGTTTTTTCGCTCCGAACACCAGCTACGCCTCGACCCGTGAGGAGAATCGTGAGGGCCGGGAGCTGAAGACGCTCATCAAGGACTTAAATGACAACGGGATCGAGTGCTTCCTTGATGTTGTCTTTAACCATACAGCCGAGCAGGGGGAGGGCGGTCCGTTCATCTCCTTCAAGGGACTCGACAATAATATCTACTATATGCTGTCTCCGGATGGCAGCTACTACAACTTCAGCGGATGCGGAAACACGCTCAACTGCAATCATCCGGTCGTGCAGCAGCTTATTTTGGACTCACTGCGCTACTGGACCGTGACTTATCATATTGACGGGTTCCGGTTCGATCTCGCAAGTATTCTCGGACGGAATCAGGACGGGTCTCCCATGAACAACCCGCCGCTGCTGCAGAATCTTGCATTTGACCCGATCCTTGCAAATGTCAAGCTCATCGCCGAAGCATGGGATGCCGGCGGGCTGTACCAGGTCGGTACTTTTCCGGCATGGCACAGGTGGGCTGAATGGAACGGCAAATACAGGGATGACATGCGCAACTTTCTGAAGGGAGACCTGTCTCTTGCGGAGACGGCGGCAAAGCGCATAACGGGATCGACTGATATCTATGACCCGGCGTCCAGAGGAACGACAGCTTCCGTGAATTTTCTGAACTGTCATGACGGATTTACGCTCTGGGACATGTATACTTACAGCTCGAAACATAACCGCGCGAACGGCTGGAATAATACAGACGGCTCCGATGACAACCGCAGCTGGAACTGCGGTGAGGAAGGGGAGTCGGAAGACCGCAGAATTGTTTTTCTGAGAAGAAAGCTCGCGAAAAATGCCATGGCGGTCCTGATGATGAGCCGCGGGATCCCCATGTTCCTTGCAGGAGATGAATTCCTGAACACGCAGTACGGAAATAATAATGCGTACTGTCAGGATAACGAGATCTCCTGGCTGAACTGGCACCGCATGCGGGAAAATGAGGAACACTGGAACTTCACAAAACATATGATAGAACTTCGCAGGAAGCATACTGTTGTGAGAAAGCCCTGCGGAAAATCTTCCGGCGGTCTACCGGAACTTATGACGATGCTGCCCGATGAGAACTCCGCCGTTCTGCGCGTTGTATATGCAGGACGGAATGAAGCGGATGACGGGGACGATTACATCTGCCTTGCCGTCAATATTTACTGGGAACCTCAGTTCCTGGAGCTTCCCGTTCTGCCGCAGGAATACAGATGGGAGATCACAGCGGACACATCGGAGCGCTATCTTCCCTGTTCCGTCCCGAAGGAGGGGGCCCCGGTCCTTGTGAACGGAGTGCGTCTTCGTATGGATCAAAGAAGCGTGATCGTACTCAGCGGATACAGAAGGGAAATAAAATAACATGCTGCCAGGAATGACATATTATGAGATCGCCGGTTATTTTATTATATATTCTTTTATAGGGTGGTGCATCGAAGTTGTCTACCATGCCTTAAGATTCGGACGTGTCTGTAACCGCGGATTTCTGAACGGTCCGGTATGTCCGGTGTATGGCTTTGGCGTGATCCTGGTATTCGGTGCGGTCAGCCTGCTGGCTCTGCTCTTTTCAGATACAGGCAATGTCATGAGCATACCCCTGCCGATCCTCTATCTGGCCGGAATGATCCTCACGACGTTCACCGAGTTCATGGGAGGCTTCCTGCTGGATAAGTTTTTTCATGCCCGCTGGTGGGACTACAGAAATCAGAAATTTAACCTGGGCGGGTATATATGTCTCAGGTTCTCTCTCATCTGGGGCGTGGGAATTGTTCTGATCGTAAGGTATCTTCATCCGATCCTGATCCGGGACAGTATAGCGCTGATACCCGAAAAATACGGCTGGTGGATCCTTCTTCTTATGTATCTGCTCTATATCCTGGACATTGTTGTTTCGGCTCTGACAATGATAAAGCTGAACGAGAAGCTTGCGGAGCTCGAGGAACTTCGAAGGTCCATGCGGGTCGTCAGCAATACGCTCAGCTATGTGCTGGCGGAGGGAACATTTGTCACAGATGATCTCGTGAGAAAAGAAGGGCGTGTGTATGATGAGGCCACCGAGGCAGATTCTATTCATACGCTTGAGACGAAGGCAGAATTCGAGGCGAAGAGAGAGGCCTGGCAGACGAGTGTCAATGAGAAGAGAGAGGCTCTGCAGACAAGCGTGAACGAGAAGAAAGAGGCCTGGCAGACGAGTGTCAATGAGAAGAGAGAGGCTCTGCAGACAAGCGTGAACGAGAAGAAAGAAGCTCTGCAGACGAGCGTCCATGAGAAGAGGGAAGCCCTGCAGAACAAGGTGGACGGAACGCTCGAGGCAGCGGCAGAGAAGGCAGCGGCAGCTAAGGAGGCTGTAACAGGCCATGCCGGCGCAGCCCGGGAAGCCATGATCGGTCGTGTCGGCACCGCCAGAGGAACCGTGACAGATCATGCCGGCGCGGCCCGGGAAGCCGTGACTGAAAAAATGAGAACGGCCAAAGAAGAGTGGGAAGCATGGATCCGGAAATTCAATCAGAGAAGGCACGTGCTCCTGCGCTGGCTTTTCAGGTCTCATCCTGATATCAGACATTCATTTTATCCGGAAGCGATGGACGAACTGCGGTCCATCCTGGAAGAGGAGGGGAAGGAAAAATAAAAACTATGTAAAGAAAATTTTACGCAGTCAGATATTTTTTATTTGGATTTTTACGCAGATACTCCTATAATTCACATTGAGCAAAAACACCTGTTATGAAGACAGCTTTTGATCAAGGAGAAATAAAGTGGATATATTTTATAAGGTAGTCGCTCTTCTGGGAGGTCTGTCCATGTTCCTTTACGGCATGCGGATCATGGGAGACGGCTTGAAACAGTCATCCGGCGGCGCAATGAAAGCAGGCCTCGCACGTGTGACCAACAGCCCTGTCATGGGATTCCTGTTCGGTATGCTCGTTACCTGCATGATTCAGAGCTCAACGGCGACCATTGTCCTCACGGTCGGTCTTGTCGGCGCGGGGCTCTTAAGCTTCAGACAGTCCGTAGGGATCGTTCTCGGCGCCAATGTCGGAACGGCCATTACCGCACAGATCATTCGACTGATGGACGTATCTGCGGGCTCGACGAGCATTTTATACTTTTTCAAGGCGGACAATCTTGCTCCGATGTCTCTGATCGCCGGTATCGTCTGCCTCATGTTCATAAAGACCAGGCGTTCCCAGAATACGGGTACGATACTCGTCGGCTTCGGTATCCTGTTCATGGGACTGATTTATATGAGCAGCGCTGTTTCGCAGATGGGCGATGCGCTGAGCGGTCTGCTGATCGCCTTCGAGGACAACTATTTTCTCGGTTTCCTCTCCGGTGTTGTTGTGACCGGCATTATCCAGAGCTCTTCCGCTGTTGTCGGTATTCTGCAGTCTCTCGCGAGCTCCATGGGAATAAGCTTCTGTGGGGTATTCGCCGTTATTATCGGTGTCAACATCGGTGACTGTCTCACGACTTACCTGGTAAGCAGGATAGGCGCAAAGCCTGAACAGATCCGTGTGGCGACGGTACACGTGATCTATAACATATTTGCCGCTCTGCTCATTATTGCGGCACTTGTTATAGGCCGCCTGACGGGACTTATCAATGACGATTTCTGGAATGCGACCCTGAATTCGGGCGGCGTTGCCAATGTCCACGGTGTCTTCCGTCTTGTTCCGGCCGTTGTCCTTCTTCCGTTCTCCGGGGCATTTGCAAATATAGCAGAAAAGATCATTCCGGACAAAAAAGAAGATGAGGAGTATACGGACTTCGAGAGCAAGCTCAAGGATCTGGATGAGCATCTTATCACGCAGCCTTCACTTGCGCTGGACCGTTCGGGACACGCGCTCAGTTATATGGGGGCGGAAGCGCTGAAGAATACGAAATTATCGATTGCGCAGATCTTTTCCTACGATGCGAAGAATATGGATAAGATCGAAAGAACGGAAGCGCTCATCGACCGCCTGTGTGACGAGATCAACAAATACCTGATCGCAATGGATCCCTATATTGTTCTTGACGAGAACCGCAGGAAGCAGACTTTCCAGATGAAAGCGCTCGGATCGTTCGAGAGAATCGGCGACCATGCTGAAAATATCGCGTTCGATGTGAGCGGGCTGAAGGAAAGGAACGGCATTCTGTCGGAGACCGCGAAAAATGATCTCAAGGTACTCTCCGACGCGATCACGGATATCCTGCATCTGACGGCTGAAGCGCTTGAGAAGAACAGTGTGGCGCTGGCAAAGCAGGTCGAGCCGCTTGAGGAAGTTATCGATTCCCTCGTCGCTGCGATCAAAGGCCGTCACATTGACCGTGTGACCCATAAAGCCTGTGATGTCTACAGCGGCATTCAGTTCGAGGATATCGTTACCAACATAGAACGAATTTCCGATCTGTGTTCGGATGTGGCCATATTCCTTCTGGCGCGTTCCGATCCGGCACTTCTCGGCAGGGAACATGAATATGTCCATAATCTGCATCATTCGGACAATAAGGAGTATGCAGAGGCCTTCCACAGAAATTATGATAAGTATCTGAACAGGCTGGGGGCGAACCTGTTGGAGCCGATTCCGGTGCTGTCGGGAAAAGTAAAAAATAAGGAATAAGAGGGGAATGCCGTATCAGGCAATGTTACCACTATATATAGCGGACAGCTGCAGATGCCTTCTGCTATATATGGCGTCAACAAGTCTAAATACGGCATCCTCTTTTTTTATTTTTTACTGTGTATAATACACTATAATATAAAATAAAATAATACATAATAATAAATAAAATGAATTATATTATGATATGAATATTAGTATAATATGTAAAACAAAATAAAATATAATAGCAGTTAAAGTACCAAAAAGAATAATAAAAATTTTAAATAAAATTAACTTAACAATAGCTGATTATATGCTATAATCTGTTGTGCACAGGTAAAATGGAATGAAAGGATCCATAGGATAAGAAATTATGGAAGTGAAGAGCTATATTGCAAGAAAAATTGATCGATACGTCGAGCTGGTGATCTGTCAGCTGCCGAGGAACGAGAGAAAGGAAGCGAAAGCAAGGCTCGAAAACAACATATACGCAATGTTGGAATCCGCCGCCGGGGATCGCATGCCGGACAGTCAGGATCTGCAGGAGATCCTGAGAGAACTGGGAACTCCGGATCAGACAGCGGCCGCCTATTATGTGGTGAAGAACAGAAAGGAAGAAGTCCGCAGGGAAAGAAGACGGGAAGCGGTCCGGAGCACGGATACGCTGATGCTCGTTCTGCGTGCTTTTATGATCGTATCCTTTGTTCTTCTTTTCTGCGGACTTAGCGGTCTGATCCTTCACACTGTGAGCAACGTGGGAATGCTTTTTGCCGGGTGTGCCATGGCTCTGGCGGTCCAGTTCATCAGAGAGATCGTCCTTATGGGGAAGAATGATCATTTCCCGCGAAGGCACCGTAAAGTATGAAAAAGCAGAAAAACATAAGAACTTCGAAGTTCAGCCATCTTCGAAAGTTCGCGCATTAACGAGGAGGACCGATGTCCGGGTGATCTGCCCGGGTATCGGTCTTCTTGATTTTGCTGTGCGGAAAATGATACATTTGCCGGAAAATATTGTTTTCTCTCCTGAAAAATGTTATAATTAAAATTCGAACAAATGTTTTCAAACTGACATATGGAGGCAAGGTGGCCATGGCAGTAACGGAAAAAGATCTGAAAGGCGGAAGTGTCCGTCTCTCGGACGATGGTAAATATTGTATTATTCTTGATCAGACACAGCTCCCGAACCGGCAGGTCTGTCTGGAACTCAAAAGCGCGAAGGAGTTCTATGACGCAATCAAAGTTCTGGCCGTTCGGGGAGCACCCGCAATAGGTATCTGCGCCGGATATGCAATCTATGTACTGGCACAGCAGAAAGGAACGCAGGAGTATGCCGTATTTCGTGAGGAGATCGAAAAAGACGGTGAATATCTGATCTCCTCCAGACCGACCGCTGTGAATCTGAGCTGGGCTGTACGGCGCATGCTGGCTGTTGTGGCGGAACATGAGGATCTACCGGTAGCTGAGATCATTGCTCTTCTGAAAGAGGAGTGCATCGCGATCCATCGCGAGGACATTGAGATGTGCACACGTATTTCCGAGTACGGGCTCAGTCTCGTAAAGGCGGGTGACGGCATCCTGACACACTGCAATGCGGGTCCGCTTGCGACTTCGAAGTATGGGACCGCGATCGGTCCGGCCATCCTCGGAAAGGAACGGGGAATCGATCTGAAAGTTTTTTCAGATGAGACGAGACCGCTGCTTCAGGGAGCCCGCCTCACTTCCTATGAACTGCAGGCGGCAGGAGTGGATGTTACGCTGATCTGCGATAACATGGCCAGCATCGTCATGAAGAACGGATGGGTACAGGCCTGCTTTGTCGGCTGCGACAGAATTGCCGCCAACGGAGATTTTGCAAATAAAATCGGAACTTCCGGCGTAGCCATCCTGGCGAAGCATTACGGCATCCCGTTCTATACGCTGGGACCGACTTCAACGATCGATATGAACTGTCCGACGGGTGATGATATAAAAATCGAACTCCGTGACCCGGATGAGATCAAGAAGATGTGGTATAAGGAGGCGATGGCTCCGGAATCAGTCAAATGCTATAACCCGGCCTTTGACGTGACAGACCATGAACTGCTGACAGCGATCGTCACGGATCAGGGAATTATATATCCGCCCTTTGATGTGAATCTGAAGAAACTGTTCAAGAAATGATGAAACAGGAGGAATAACTTATGAAGAACTTCTCACCGTCCGCCTGCCTTGAATTAAAGGAAGGCACACATGTTGCCAAAGTGATCCTGATGCCCGGCGACCCGCTTCGCGCAAAGTATATAGCAGAACATTATCTGGAGAATCCGGTACTTTTTAATGATGTGAGGAACATGCTGGGCTATACGGGTATGTATGAGGGGAAAGAAGTCTCCGTCATGGGATCCGGAATGGGTGTTCCTTCGGCAGGGATCTATCTCTATGAGCTCTTTAATTTCTTCGGTGTCGAGGCTGTGATCCGAGTCGGATCAGCCGGTGCGATCCAGGACGATGTTCATGTGAGAGACGTGGTCATAGCAATGTCCGCATCGACCAACTCCAGCTATGTGAACGCCTATGATCTGCCGGGCGTGATCGCTCCGACGGCGGATTATGATATGCTGAAAAATGCTGTCGCTGCAGCTGAGGAGCTTGGCGTCAGAGCGGATGTCGGAAGCGTTTACACGTCCGATTTCTTCTATCATCCGGATAAGGAAGTGAACAGGAAGGCCCGCGATCTCGGACTGCTCGCGGTCGAGATGGAGACAGCGGGTATTTATTTGACTGCCATGGCATGCCATAAAAAGGCTCTGTCCATCCTCACGATTTCAGATCATATTTTTACGGGTGAGGCACTGTCGGCAGAGGAGAGACAGGACGGCTTCCATGAGATGATGGAGATCGCCCTGAAGACAGCGGTCCGCTCGAATATCTGATCCTGTGCGTACTCCTTGCCGATGCATGAGCAACAATGCTACCGCAGAGTATTGCGCGATGAAGGAAGAGATGAAGGAAGAATAAAACATACCGGGCAGCCTTTGAATCGGATGATTTATGGGCTGCCCGCTCTATCTTCGGGTGTTCAATCTAAAAGTTTCATAAAGTGGGTAAAGTGTTCTTGCAGACGATTTTTAGACGTTATACTATATCCTAGTATAGTAAGGAGATGATACGATGAGAAATTTTTTGAACCGAATAGGGAACGGAATGCGCAATTTTATGATCGGGAGATACGGGAGCGACGATCTCGGAAGATTTCTGGTGGGAGTCCTGCTCTTCCTGATCGTAATTTCATTTATCGTCCGCAATCCTGTTCTGCAGGTCATTATCTGGGCCGTGTTCCTGTACTCTTATTTCAGAATGCTGTCCAGGAACTACGCAAAGAGAGCGGCGGAAAACGAGTGGTATATGCAGAAGACTGCTAAGATACGCAGATTCTTCCGTATCAGGCAGAGACGTTTCGCGGATCGTAAGGAATACAGGCATTTTACCTGTCCGGGATGCGGCCAGGATATTCGAGTCCCGAAAGGAAAGGGTCATATCAGGATCTCATGTCCTAAGTGCCATCACACATTTGAGAAGACGGTATAAGCATCGAAGGGGAGTACTTAATTTCGTATGTTTGGTTATGTGACGGTAAATCAGAATGAACTGAAGATTAAGGATTATGACCGTTACCGCAGTTATTACTGCGGTCTGTGCCATGCTCTTAAGAAACGGCACGGTATCGTGGGAGAGCTCACTCTGAACTACGATATGACTTTTCTTATGATCCTTCTGAACGGGTTATATGAGTGCCCGCTTGTAAATGAGAAGCATCGTTGCATGATCCATCCTCTCCGGAAGCACAATATGCTGTTCAACGAAATATCGGATTATGCTGCGGATATGGGGATCCTTCTGGCTTATTACAAGAGTTTGGACGACATAAGGGATGACGGCAGCGTGAAGGCCAGGGCATTTGCCGCAAAAATTAAAAAGAACGCGGAGAGGATCATCCGGGAATATCCGCGCCAGGCGGAGGCGGTAAAGAAAAATGTTGAGGCGCTGGCAGCAGCCGAAGACGCCGGAGAATACGATCTTGACAAAATTGCCGGATACACCGGTAACTTTACCTCGGAAGTTTTTGTGTGGAAGGAAGATGAATGGTCCGATGAACTTCGGATCATCGGTTTCTACCTCGGCAAGTTCATCTATCTGCTGGATGCATATGACGATCTGGATACGGATATAAAGAAAGGTGAGTATAATCCCTGGACGAAGTCCGTAAAACGGAAGGATTTCGAGGCACTCGTGGAAAATACGCTCATGATGATGATGTCTGAGAGCGCAAAGGCATTTGAAAAACTGCCGATCGTTCAGGACGTTGACATTCTTCGAAATATCATTTATTCTGGTGTCTGGCTGAAATTTGAGGCGGCAAGGAGAAAACGGGAAGAAAAAGAAGACAGCGGAAAGTGACGGAAGTAGCACGAAATAGCAGAGAGGTCGGCGGATGATTGCTAATCCCTACAAAGTGCTGGGAGTCAGCGAGTCCTGCACGGATGCGGAGCTGAAGAAAGCATATAGAGACAAAAGTAAAAAGTGGCATCCGGATCAGAATCCGGATAATACGGAGTATGCCGAGGAACGATTCAAGGAAGTCCAGGAAGCGTACAGGCAGATCGTGGACGCGCGTGAGCGCGGAACGAGTCCTTACGGCAATACAGGCGCTTACGGAAATGCGGGCGGTTACAGCAGTGCAGGCGGCTATGGCGGCACCGGATACGGCCCGGGCGGCGGATATACGCAGCAGAGCTACGATTCGAGCCGTGACGGAGATTACGCCAATAACAGATATGCCAACTACGGCGCTTACAGCGGATTTGCCGATTTCTTCAACCAGTGGCAGCAGTACTCCGAACAGCAGCGCACCCAGCAGACGGCGGGCGAGTCCAATGAGGAGCAGGCGGCACGCAATTATATAAATAACGGTTACTATCAGGAAGCTTTAAATGCCTTGAACGGCGTTTCTGAGGAGATGCGGGGAGCCAGGTGGTATTATTACGCATCGATGGCCAACAGAGGGCTCGGCAACAATGTGAATGCGCTTGAATTTGCAAAAAAGGCGACAGATATGGAGCCCGGCAATCAGCTTTACGCGTCACATCTTCAGCAGATCCAGAACGGCGGGACCTGGTATCAGCATCAGAATCAGAATTATGGTTACGGCGGATTCGGGAATGCCAATTCACAGTTATGTACATACCTGTGCCTGGCCAATCTTTTCTGCAATTGCTGCCTCGGAGGGCGCGGCGGAATGTTTTTCTTCTGATCACTGTCATAGATCGGCTGAATTACGGTATGAGGTCCGCGGTGCGGTCTTCGTGATAGAAACATGGGAAGGAACAGGTCGAGCGCCTGTTTCTTTTTTTTCACAGGAGATGCGTTTTTTATGAGATAATAGGGCTGTGCCCTGATACAGCATAAGGATGCGGCACACTTATTTTTCACAGTTTCAACAGAGTGAAATCACATTTGTAGAATAACTTTTCAGAGAGATGTTCTTAAAAACAGGAAAATCGTAAAGGAGAGATAAATGACAGGGGAAAAACTTCGCAAGGGAGTCCTTGCCACTATGATAGCTGCAATGATGGTGACCGTAAGTTCATGTAATGGGACATCCGGCAGTACTGTTCATTCGGAGACAGTGCCTCAGGACTCCGCAGCGGACATGTCAGGGACCGCTTCGGCCGACAGCACCTTATCCGACGGTTCTTCGTCAGGGACCGCTTCGGCCGACAGCTCCGTATCCGACAGTGCCTCATCCGGTATTGCTTCGACCGGCAGCGCAGCATCTGCCGGCACTTCATCCGGCAGCAAATATTCTGCAGTCACTTCCGGTATGATCAATTTCAAGGCGGATGATTCCTATAAAAGGTGGTCCAGAGGGCTGGTCGTGACTGTCAAAGCCGATGGTGATACCGTAGACATAAGCGGAAAAGGCGGACATGCCACCTGTGAAGGTACGCAGATCACCATAGACTCCGCGGGAACATACGTCTTCGAGGGAACGCTTGATGACGGCTGCATCACTGTAGATGCAGACAAGGCGGAAAAAGTCCGTATAATTTTGAACGGATTTTCCATCACCAGCTCGGACGGACCGGCAATTAATATTATCGAGAGCGATAAAGTGTCGATCTCTCTGGAGGACGGAACTGAGAACAGTGTGACGGACAGCGCATCCTACTCGGACATTTCTCTCTCCGCTGCCATATCAAGTAAGGCTGACCTTGTTCTGAACGGAGCCGGAACGCTCGTGGTAAATGCCAATTATGACAATGGCATACAGAGTAAGGATGACCTCAGGATAATTAACGGCACCTATGTGATCAATGCTGCAGATGACGGAATCGTCGGAAGGGACCGCCTCGAGATAAAGAACGGGATGTTTGAAATGAACTGCGGCGGAGATGCATTCAAGTCGACGAATCTGGAGTCGTCGGATAAGGGCTATGTCTATATTGCAGACGGCGTATACACGATCCGTTCAGACGATGAGGCGATCGATGCAGCTACGTCGATGCTTATTGAGGGCGGCAATTTTTCGATCAGGACCGGGGGCGGCTCTGTCAATGCGGCAGACAGGACCGGAACATATGAAGGGTTCGGCAGTCAGGGAAGGAGCGGCGGCATGCAGTACGGCGGGTATGACCTTTCCGACTCTTCCGAAAAGGTTTCGGCTGCCGCTGTGAACGGCGATCTTCTCCTGCTGACAGCGAAAGGCAATGATGCTGCAGCATCCGAAGAGGAACTTCAGAAGGCAGCTGCGGCAGATGAGAATGACGATACCTCCGCAAACGGCCAGGAGGCATCCGCTAAAGGGATCAAGTGTGAAGGTACCCTGGAGATCAGGGGCGGCTCGTTCGACATGGATACGCAGGATGACGCGATAAGCAGCAATTATCGGATCAGTATTACGAACGGGACTTTCACGATCAGAACGGGGGATGACGGCATCCATGCAGAAGAAATACTTGACATTTCGGGAGGCGAAATCACGATAGCGGACAGCTATGAGGGACTGGAAGCTGTGCATATCAATATTTCCGGAGGAAATACATCCGTGACGGCTTCCGATGACGGGGTGAATGCTGCGGGAGGAGCACTCTTATCTCAGAATACGGTCAAAGGCGGTTCCGGAGAAATGCCTGCGGGAGATATGCAGGGAGAGTGGAGCCCGGGCGTCGGGGATGACGGATCCGGTGAGAGCGCTTCCCGTGAAGGATCCGATACCGGTACTTCTTCTGAGAAGAACGGGCAGGATAAGTCCTCTGATGAGAACGTTCCGCCTGAAGGGGGCGGTCCGAACGGAAAGAATGCGGGCGATGGAAGGAACGGAGCTCCCGTCGGGTCACCGTCGGAAAATTCCGGACAGTACGGCAGATCCGGCATGAAGCCCGGAGGCATGGGCGGAATGTTCGAAGAGTCATCCGGATATCTTACGATATCGGGAGGCAGGCTCTATGTGAACGCGGACGGCGACGGTCTTGATGCAAATACGGACATTGTTCAGACCGGAGGCGAGGTCATAGTGGAAGGTCCCACGAATGACGGAAACGGTGCGCTTGATTACGGGAACTCATATAAGATGAGCGGCGGAACGCTTACAGCCATCGGGTCGGCCGGCATGCTTCAGAATATATCCGAAGAGTCAAAATCCTGCGGTCTGACAGTATTGTTCTCAAACAATATTCCGGCAGGGACAACACTCTCTGTCGAGAATTCTTCAGGAAAGGTCCTGACTTCGATCAGAACTACGAAAGTGGCGGAGGCACTGCAGTTCGCCGGAAACGGTCTGAAGGAAGGCGGCAAGTATCAGATTTTAAGTGACGGGGAAATGCTGTGCGAAGTCACGCTCACCGGAACAGTCACCATGGTGAATGATGCAGGAGAGGAGACGAGCATCTCCGGCATGCAGATGGCAGGAGGCCATGCCCGCGCCTGACAGAGCGGTGCCGGAAGAAACAGTGCCGGAAGAGACAGTGCCCGGAAAGGGTATTGTCTGTAAGGACATAAACGGCGAAGATGAGAACCTCTCGACAAATGCTTTTTGAAAGTTTACAATTATCATATGACTTTCTGAATGTTATTGTGCTGATGCACTGCATGGTTTATCTCAGTTAGGGAGGGGAATATGGATCGAAACAACAGACCGGTTGGAAGGGAGAAGCGTGTCGGAAGCGGCAAAGGCTCCGTGAATGTACACGGCAGCGGCCGCGGTAAGACACAATCACAGCGCGGCACCTCATCGATGCCCGGAGGCGGGATGGGTGGTGGTCCGAAGAAATCCGGCGGGGTAAGAGGGCTGGGAAAACTTTCACCGCTCGCTATTTTGGTGATCGCTGCCTATATGCTTTTCGGCGGCGGTGGCGGAAACAGTACGACAAGTACTCCTGCGCCTTCGTCCGGCACTCAGTCGAGCCAGAGCTCTTCTTCCGGCGGAGCCCATAGCTCTTCATTCTATGACTATTTTGTTTCCGGGTCGGAAGGAAGCTCTTCAGGGAGCTCCTCGTCCGGCA
>CAMNDN010000039.1:0-19765 GCA_946535445.1 uncultured Lachnospiraceae bacterium | reverse complement strand
GCGAGCGGTCCCTGAATGAATTATTTATGCATATAATGCTTAATGCGACAGCCCCTTTTTATGATGCGCAATCGGCAAATATTGACAACCCTTTTTGTGAGAAATAAAAAAATTTGTCTTACCTAAAAAATAATAACGACAATTGCAGGTATTCGTAGTACAATGAAAATGATGAATAATCATCTGTTTTCGTATGCTCTTTTGTGAAAGATTACCAAAAGAAACACAAAATTGCGACGAATGCAGGTGCTCATGCGTGAGCGTAAGTTGCTCATGTACTGCGGGGCAGGGCACATAGAGTGCCCTGATAAGTAAGGATGCGTAATTAACTGCGGATGCAGTTCCAGAATGCATCTCTCGAAGAGATGAGGCACTTACCGGATTCACGTAACATTTGCGGCCGGGCAGCAGAAAGCCCGGAGAAAGGACGTGAACATGCTTCTGGTAGGAAATGGAACCGTATTTACCAGGGACAGTGCAAATCCGGAAGTCCGGAATGGCGCAGTGGTCATCGATGGAACGAAAATCAAAGCCGTGGGGACACTGGCAGATATGAAAGCCGCATACCCTGATGCGGAATTTATTGATGCCCACGGCGGTGTTATCATGCCTGCATTTATCAATATGCATGAACACATCTACAGTGCCATGGCAAGAGGATTCTCTATCAAGGGGTATAATCCGAAAGGATTCCTCGATATTCTTGACGGGCAGTGGTGGACGATCGACCGCCATCTGACACTGGAGCAGGACAGATACAGTGCCTATGATACATATATTCAGTGTATCAAATCCGGCGTAACGACCGTCTTCGATCATCATGCAAGCTTTGGCCATATTCCGGATTCCCTCTTCGTAATCGGAGAAGCAGCCAAAGATCTTGGCATTCGGACATGCCTCTGTTATGAAATTTCAGACAGGGACGGTATGGAGAAGGCCAGACAATCTGTTGATGAAAATGTTGCATGGGCGAAACATGCGCTCGCTGACGATTCCGATATGATCGCCGGCATGATGGGCATGCATGCGCAGTTCACGATATCCGACGCTACATTTGACTATGCAGCGTCTGTTAAGCCTGCCGAAATCGGATACCATATCCATGTGGCGGAAGGCATCGAGGATCTGCATGACTGCCTTCATAAATATGGAAAACGGATCATTGACAGACTGTATGATCATGACATTCTCGGCCCGAAGACTCTTCTCGGACACTGTATCTATGTCAATGAGCATGAGATGCAGCTCATAAAGGACACGGATACCATGATCGTACATAACCCTGAATCCAACATGGGAAATGCCTGCGGATGTCCGCCCACCATGGAGCAGGTCCGTCATGATATTCTCGTCGGTCTTGGAACAGACGGATACACACATGATATGATCGAATCCTTCAAGGTCGCCAATATTCTCCATAAGCATTCCCTGTGCGATCCGAACGCAGCCTGGAGCGAGATTCCGAAGATGCTCTTCGAGAACAATCCGAAGATGGCCAACCGCTACTTTAAGTCAGAACTCGGTGTGATCCGCGAAGGGGCGGCCGCAGATGTGATCGTCATGAAATACAATCCGCCGACAAGACTCGGAGCCGACAATCTGAACGGACATATCCTGTTCGGTATGATGGGCCATGACTGTGAGACAACGATCTGCAACGGCAAGGTCCTGATGCAGAACTTTGAGATGAAGTGCTGTGATGAAGAGAAGATCTATGCAGAGTGCAGAGCAGAGGCAGACAAGCTTCATAAGAGTATAAACGGCTGAAAGACCGTTCCTTACGATCGACTGAAAGTATAAATTCATAGCTATTTTAAGAGGAATAACATTATGAGTGAGATTATGACAGGCATGTCCTTTGAGCAGCTCCTTGAGTGGGTGCAGAAGGAGCATGACAGATATTTTCGCGTATTCGGTGTGCGGAAGCCCTATGTGGCTGACCCTGCCCGGGCGCAGACCATTTTCGGCAGAAAGCTTGAGACGGTGATCGGACCCGCCGCCGGTCCCAACTCCCAGCTCTCCCAGAACATTGTGGCCTCCTACTATGCAGGAGCCAGATTCTTTGAGCTCAAGACCGTTCAGAAAATGGACGGGCGTGAGCTTGCAGCCTGTGTCAACAGACCGTGCATCCTTGCGGAGGATGAGGGCTATAACTGTGAGTGGTCTACCGAGCTTACGGTACCAGAGGCACAGCATGAATATATTAACGCATGGGTCATGCTGAACTTTATGGCCAAAGAATACGGTCTCGGTGATATGGATGGATTCCAGTTCAATATTTCCGTCGGCTATGATCTGGCCGGTATCAAGACGCCTAAAGTGAACAGCTTCATCGATAACATGATGGAAGCGGGAGAGACGGAAGATTTTAAGCATGCAATCGCGGTACTGAAAGAACATGTGGGAGAATTCCGAAACGTTACACTGGAAGATATTGATGCGATCCGATCCGATATCTGTAACGACGCGACAATTTCCACACTGCACGGATGTCCGCCCAACGAGATCGAGGCGATTGCCACCTATCTCCTTAAGGAAAAAGGATTAAATACATTTATCAAATGCAACCCGACGCTCCTGGGGTATGAATTTGCCCGTGAGACGATGGACAGCATGGGATACGACTATCTGGTGTTCGGCCGGTTCCACTTCGACGACGACCTTCAGTATGCGGATGCTGTACCGATGCTTCAGCGTCTCATTGCCCTGTCTGAGGAGAAGGGACTTGAATTCGGAGTGAAGATCACGAACACGTTCCCGGTCGATGTCACAAGGAACGAGCTGCCGAGCAACGAGATGTATATGTCCGGACGGGCGCTCTATGTTCTGTCGATCAGTCTGGCAGCGAAGCTGTCCCGTGATTTCGGCGGCAAACTCCGGATCTCCTACTCAGGCGGCGCGGATTACTTTAATATTGACCGCATTGTCGATACCGGAATCTGGCCGGTGACTGTGGCGACGACCATTCTGAAGACCGGCGGTTATCAGAGATTTACGCAGCTGGCTGAAAAGCTGGAAAAGGTGGCAAGGCCGTTCGCGGGTATTGATGTAGAAAAACTGAACGCCCTGGCTGAGAGCGCGAAGACCGATATCCACCATATCAAGGCTGCTAAACCACTGCCCAACAGAAAGACGGATGAAAAGGTCCCGCTCCTGAACTGTTTCTTTGCGCCCTGCAGCGAGCGCTGTCCGATTCATCAGGATGTGTCTACTTATATGCAGTATGCGGAGAAGGGAGATTATGCAAATGCGATGCGCGTAGTCCTCGACACCAATGCCCTCCCGTTCATGACCGGAACACTCTGTGCGCATCCCTGTCAGGGAGCGTGTACCCGCAACTTCTATGAGTCCCAGGTCCATATACGGGATACAAAACTGACGATCGCCGAAAACGGACTGGAGACAGTCCTCGGTGAGCTTTCACCCGCTCCGTCGAACAATCTGAAGATCGCCGTCATAGGCGGCGGTCCGGCCGGTATGTCTGCAGCTTACTACCTGGCAAGAGGCGGATCGAAAGTCACGATTTTCGAGAAGAACGAAGGACTCGGCGGTGTACCCAGATATGTGATCCCGAACTTCCGTATTTCCGATGAGACGATCGAGAAGGATGTGGATCTGCTCCGGGCTTACGGCGTGGAGATCAGGACCGGTAAGGCGGTGGAACTTGCCGATGTGAAAGATGATTACGATAAAGTGATCCTGGCGATCGGCGCTCCCGGAGAAGGACGTATGCGTATCGAAGGACTCACACCGCTCAATGCCCTGAAGTTCCTTGCCGACTTCAACAGCACCGGCGGAAAGGTCGACCTCGGAAAGCATGTCATCGTAGTCGGAGGCGGCAACACGGCCATGGACACAGCCAGGGCAGCTCTTCGAAATGAAGGCGTGGAAAAAGTATCGCTCGTATACAGAAGAACGAAGAGATACATGCCGGCTGATGAGGAAGAACTTTACGAGGCGATCGAAGACGGCGTCGAATTCCGCGAGCTGACCAACCCCGTATCCTATCAGGACGGAATCCTGACCTGCGCGAAGATGGCACTCGGTCCGATGGATGCCAGCGGAAGGGCGTCTGTCACGGCGACGGAAGAGACGGTAGAGATACCGGCTGACACGGTGATCATAGCGGTCGGCGAAAAGTGCGACAAAGCCTGGTATGAAGCCAACGGAATCAATACCGATGAGAAGGGCAGACCGCTTACGGATGAGAATTATCAGACCTGTATCCCGAATGTCTACGCAGTCGGAGACGGTCTTTTCGGACCTTCGATCATTGTAAAGGCTGAGGCCAATGCCAGAAAGGCCGCAGAAGCAATTCTCGGAAGTAAAGTGGGGACGGAGACAAATGTCGACGTACCGAAGTTCGACCTCTACATGAAGAAGGGAATTCTCACAGAGCCGTCCGATCCGGCAAATGATGCCGAAAGATGCCTGCACTGCCAGACGATCTGCGAGAACTGTGTGGATGTATGTCCGAACCGGGCCAATATCGAGGTAATAGTCGATGGATTTGATATGCCTCAGATCGTGCATGTAGACTATATGTGCAACGAGTGCGGGAACTGTCTGACCTTCTGTCCTTACGCGTCCAGTCCCTACAAGGAGAAATTTACCCTCTTCAGGAACGAGGCGGATATGGCCGATTCCACCAACGAGGGCTTTACAGTCCTGGATGTGAAAGCGAAGAAATATAAGGTAAGGCTGTTCGGAAGTGAGAGTATTATCACGTCCGGAAATCCGGGCGGGGTCTTCCCGGCATTTGTAAATCTGATGGATACGATCGTGGACAAGTACGGATATATGCTGTAATCCTGAAAATCCTGTCATAAATATGAACGGAATGCCGAAGGTGCCGCTTTTAAGGTCTGGCATCTTCGGTATTTCGATGTAAGAGAGGTGACTGACATGAAAAAAATACTCCTGAAAGGCGGAACAGTCGTTTCCGGAAGCGGCATGAGGCGCTGTGATCTTCTGATCGAGGGTGAACAGATCGTCCGGATGGAAGAGATGATTTCCTGTGAAGACGCTGAGGAAATAAATGTATCCGGTAAGCTCGTCTTTCCGGGGTTTATTGACGCCCACACGCACCTGAATCTCCATGTTGCCGGTACCGTGACAAGTGATAATTTTGAAACAGGGACGGCCGCGGCCATAGCGGGCGGAACAACGATGGTCATTGACTTCGGTACACAGTACCACGGAGAGACGCTGAAGGAAGGACTGGCCAACTGGCATGCGATGGCCGGTGAGAACGGTCCGAATTCCTGCGATTACAGCTATCACATGTCCATTTCCGAATGGAATCCTTCCGTCAGGGATGAAGTGGATGATATGATGGAGGAGGGCATAACGACCTTCAAGATCTATATGACGTATCCCGCAATGATGCTGAATGACGGGGAAATCTACGAGGTCCTGAAAAAACTGAGAGAAGTCGGATCCTTTACGGGCTGCCACTGCGAGAATGCTTCGGTCATCGATGCACTGATCGCGGAGCAGAAGGCCATGGGAAACTTCGGACCTTCCGCGCACCCGCTGTCAAGGCCCGATACCATGGAGGCGGAAGCGGTCCATCGGCTTATGGTGATCGCTAAAGAGGCGGACGCTCCGATCATGGTCGTCCATACGACGAATGAGAAAGCACTGAATGAAATCATAGCCGCCCGGAATAATGGGGTGAAGGCTTATTCCGAGACGTGTCCGCAGTATCTTTTCCTGGACAGATCCATGTACGATGCGCCCGGATTCGAGGGGGCAAAATATATATGCGCGCCGCCGCTGCGCACAAAACATGACCAGGAGGTGTTGTGGAGAGCGATTCGGGATGGTATTATTGATACTGTATCAACGGATCACTGTGATTTTACACTGGAACAGAGAAAACTGGGAATCGACGATTTTACGAAAATCCCCGGCGGTCTTCCGGGAATCGAGACGAGAGTGAATTTACTTTACTCCGAAGGTGTCGGCAGAAAGAGGATCGATGCGCCGTGCGCGTGCCGAGTCATGGCTGAAAATCCCGCAAAGCTTTATGGTCTCTATCCGAAAAAAGGTGTCCTTATGGAAGGAAGCGACGCGGATATCGTTGTCATCGACCCGGAGCGGGAAAAAATCATCACCGCATCTGACTGGGTGACCAACTGTGACAACACACCGTATGAGGGAATGCACCTGAAAGGCTGTGTGGAGAAAGTATTTTTAAGAGGAAATCTCTGTGTAGACGACGGCAGACTGATCCGCAGAGGGCTTGGCAGGTTCGTAAAACGCAGACCGCCCATGTTCATACGATAAATTAGACAGAGTCTGACCGCCCTGTGAGAATAAAGAGAGACTGATACATATGCAACCGATTGTAATAAGAGGAGGCGGCGATATCGCCTCCGGAACGATCGCCAGACTGTGCAGAGCCGGGTATTGTGTGATCGTGCTTGAGTGTGCCTATCCGACAGCCATACGAAGAGATGTGGCTTTTTCGGAGGTGATTTATAAAAATCAGATACCCGGAGCAGGGAATACGGCCGAACTTGAAGGCGTCACCATGCATCTGGCCGATCATGCGGAGAGTGCTCTCGAAAAAGTATCTCCGCTGCATCCTCAGATGCTGATCGATGAGACGGCCGAAAGCCTTCGAATCTTAAAGCCGGAGATCCTTGTCGACGCGATCCTTGCCAAGAAAAATATCGGGACAACGATCGATATGGCGCCGCTTACGATTGCGCTCGGACCGGGTTTTTATGCGGGGCGTGACGTAAAATATGTCATTGAGACCATGCGGGGACATACACTCGGAAAAATCATCCGGGAAGGAGAGGCGATTCCGAATACCGGTATTCCGGGCATGATTGCCGGATACGGGAAGGAAAGGGTCATCCATGCACCGAAGGGGGGCGTCCTGCACAATGTCTGTCATATTTCGGATTTTGTTGAGATGGGTCAGGTCATTTCCGTTATTGAAAGTGACGGAGAGCAGGTTGAGGTCACCGCAACGCTGACCGGTATTTTGCGGGGGATCCTTCCGGACGGACTGAAGATACCGTGCGGTATAAAAATGGCGGATATAGATCCGAGGAGGACTCAGATCAGTAACTGCTTCAGCATATCGGATAAGGCGCGATGTATCGCCGGCAGTGTCCTGGAGCTTGTGTGCGCCTATGAGAAAGGTGTTCTGCTATGAACAGCACAGAAAAGAAGCGGGTAATATCATTTACGGGTGCTGGTGGGAAAACCACCAGCATTTTTCAGCTTGCCGGCTTTTATCGAAAACAGAACAAGCGTGTCCTGATCACGACGACGACTCATATGAAGCAGGAAGAAGGTCTTCTCTGCGAAATTGAGTCAATAAAAGAGGCTCTTGAAAAAGACGGATACGCTTTCGCTGCCGTTCCGCTGCCGCCGGTAAAGGCGGAGAACGGAACGCTGCGATCAAAGGCAGGAGCACTTCCCGAAAAAGTCCTGACACAGGCAATCGAACTTGCGGATGTCACGCTGATCGAGGCAGACGGAGCGAGACTGATGCCGTTCAAGGTTCCCAGAGCGTGGGAGCCGGTCATACATCCGGGGACCACGGATATCGTGATCGTCGCAGGAGCAGACGCGCTCGGAAAGCGGATCTGCGACGTTTCGATGAATCCCGAAGATGTGGCAGCCGTTCTGAGGGAGAGCGGAGATGACTGCGGAAAGAACGTGGATGTATGCAGCATTTTGACCCGTGAGAGGATGGAGATCTGTGTCCGGAGAACGTATCTTCCGTTCTTCAGGGAGAATTATCCCGATGCATCGGTACGTCTTTTCGTGAATCCGAAGATTCCCGGAAAGGGAATCCTTGATTTTCCCGTGGAAGTTTTATATGATAACTACACTTTGAATCGGAAGGAGAGGACGAGTATTTTTCACTTCCTTCTTCTTGCGGCAGGTTACTCGAAACGTTACGGAGGCAATAAGCTCCTGGATGTCAGGGACGGAAAGCCGCTCTTTCGCCATATCTACGACAGACTCGGAAAAATATGTGCCCTGCGCGAATTGAACTGTGACCTTACCGTGGTGACTCAGTATGAGGAAATCAGGCAGCAGGCCATGCGGGATGGGGTCAGATGCGTTATAAATCCGGATCCTTCCCGGGGAATTTCGTCTTCCCTGCAGTGCGGTGTGACACAGCTCCTCTCCGAAGGGAAGATGGGATCGGACGAATATCTTGTTTCATTTGTGGCGGATCAGCCGGATCTTCGGATGGAGACGATTCTCCGTTTTCTTCGTGAATATGCATTGTCCGGGAAAGGTCTGGGCTGTGTTTCGAAGGATGGGGTCATGGGAAACCCGTGTGTATTTGCCTCAAAATACATGAGTGAGATCATGAGCCTTTCGGGTGACAGGGGCGGAAAACGGATCCTTCTGGCCAATACGCAGGACCTTTTCAGCATGGAAGTTCCGGACGAAACGGAGCTTTGGGATATAGATTATCGATATTAACAGAGAAGAATTATGGAAACGACCAAAAGCAGGCGGATCATGGGATATCCGGATGAATTCTGGATCTTCTATATCTGCGTTATCGGATTATTTCTTAAATTAGTATTCGACATTCAGCACGGATACGAGTACCAGAGTTTTAATCTGGGAGAGTGGACGACCCTCGGGGAAAATGAGTTCCATACCGGGACCCTCGGTGTGATCCAGTATTTTTTCGAGTATCACAGGCTGCCTGACTTCAGCCCGGTCGGTCTGCCGGGGTATGAGTGCCCGCCGCTTTTTACCCTGTTCTGTTCCCTGATGCTGGAGATCCTGCACAGACTGATGTCCAACCAGATCGGCACCAGCCTTCATATTATCCAGTTATTCAATGTCATATTCGTGACGATCGGGACCTATGCAGGGGTGAGCATTCTGAGAAGATTCGGTCTCAGAGGACGTCCCGTCCTTACTGTTTTCCTGCTTCTGACCTTTTATCCCGGATTCTTTATTATGGGCGCGACATTTAACAACGATGCGATGTGCTTCATGTTCTGTATGCTCTCGATCGACCGGATCATGAGCTGGTATCTGACCCGGAAAAAGAAGAATCTTCTCTTATGCGGTCTGTACTTTGGCCTTGGTCTCATGACATCCTATGCAGCATTCACGATTCTTGCCCCCATCATCACGCTGATCGTACTGGCTCTGTTGGAAAAAAGGACAGAGAACAGCATCATTCTGAACCACGTGAGGGGCGCGGCGGTCATCGCCGGGGTACTGGGACTCTGGTGGCCCGTCTACAACCGGATCCGCTTCAGGGTGCCCCTTTTCTATGTGAATTTCATTTCTGCGGACTGGCAGAGAATAGGAGCGGATGTTTCCTTCTGGACTCGAATCCGTCCCCCGGTCCATACAGATTTTGTCAGTCTGCACGTTACGGAAGAAGCCGGGAATCTTGCAAATATATGGGCGCAGCTTTTTAAGACCGCCCTGTTTTCCGAAAATGTCATCGATATGTCTCTTCGGGGAACGGTCACCTGCTGCAGCTTTATGACTTTTATAAGCATTATGATCTGCATCCTGCTCCATATTATGTGGGCACGGACGGTAAAGAGCCGCCATACGGACGAAGCGTTCATGATTTTCTCTGTGGTGGGGTATGTTTCACTGCTGATCGAGTATACTGTTTTCTGCCTGGTGACGCCTGTGCTTGGTGCAATGAATTTCCGCTTTGTTCCGATGTGCATGTTCTATCCGATCATCGGTATGGCGCTCGGCGACGACCGGAGCGGTCAGAAGCATTCGCCTGACCGGATCCTTATGAAAGCGGTCACCTATCTGATCATTGTTTTCTCGGGGATCTCAGCTGTTCTTTTATGGTTTTACGCATGAAAGATGTGCCGGAGAAAAAGGCTGATTTTCCATAAAAATGCCCGAAATTGTGCAGTAATTGTTTGCAAAAAATGTGGAAAATGCTTTTTATTTGTACTATAATTAAACAGAAATGTAGCTTTTCAGCCAAATGCCGCAGCTCACAATCAATCGGCGTGGGCAAAATCAACAAATATCCGGAGAGGGACTCGTAATGTGATCTGGTTTGTTGAGGGGGGTCTGACTGAACAGATATAAAACTATTACAAGGAGAAAACTATGGCTGCAGAGAATTATGTCGCATATGTCGGCACTTATACGAATGGCTCAAGTAAGGGTATTCATATCTACGACGTGGACGTTGAGGAAGGTCTGCTTTATCTCCGCAAGGTCGTTCCGGTAAATAATTCTTCCTACATCAAGGAGTCCAGAAACGGTCAGTATCTTTACTCGATTGCAGATGAAGGTGTTGAAGTATACAAGATCGCGCCGGACGGAGATCTCACTTCGATCAACCAGATAGATATTGACGGTATGAGAGGATGCCACCTTTCTACAGATCTGACAGGAAAGTATCTGTTCGTTGCCGGATATCATGACGGCAAGGTCACTGTCATACATACACATCAGGACGGACGTCTCGGCTCTGTTATGGATGGCAAGTATCATCGCGGCCAGGGCGCTCTTGTTGAGAGAAGTTTCCGCCCGCATGTGACCTGCGTCAGGATCACACCGGATAACCGTTATCTCTGCGCGGTAGATGAGGCTCTTGATCAGGTCATCATTTACAACATTGATCATCGTATCAATAAGCTGAAGGAAGTCGATATCCTCAGAATGGGAGTTCAGGCCGGACCGAAGAGTATCCACTTCAGCAAGGACGGACGTTTCTGCTACATTCTCTGCCAGATCACGAACGTTATTCGTGTTTACGATTATCATCTGAGCGATCACGGATTCCCGCGTTTTGAGCTCAAACAGGAAGTATCCACACTTTCCAATGCGAGGGATCCGCATGACGCCGCATCCGCCATGAGACTTTCCTATGACGGGC
This sequence comes from uncultured Lachnospiraceae bacterium, assembly GCA_946535445.1. Classification (GTDB taxonomy): domain Bacteria; phylum Bacillota; class Clostridia; order Lachnospirales; family Lachnospiraceae; genus Chordicoccus. Next base: position 8,892 of record CAMNDN010000039.1, on the reverse strand, counting down.
AGTATGTCATCTGCGCTACAGCCGGCGACGATTCCGTAGCTATGTACAAGATCGATCAGGAGACGGGTATGCTGGACAAGGTATTTGCCCTTCCGACATCCGGTGAATATCCAAAGGATATCGCTCTGTTCCCGGATCAGCAGCACATTGCGGTCGTTAACAATGCAGGCGGCACGATCACCACTTTCAAGATCGACTATGACAAGAAGGTCATCATGATGAAAGGCAAGCCGCAGAAGATCGACACGCCGAACTGCATGCTGTTCCACAAGATCGAGAAGGCACCTGCAGAAATCCGCAACATCTCCGAAAAGGAGGCAGAGGCAGAGGTCGAGAAGAGAATCAGAACATACGCTCCGCTGAGCTGAGTTTTGTGTTGACGAAGTGCCGAAAACGGATTATGATTCGTTGGAACGATCTGAATAACTGTGAATAAAAACAGCCGGGTCAGCTGACCCGGCTGTTTTAATCTCTGACGCAGAATTCTCGTGATTTAAGTCGTGAGATGATGTGCGTTATGAAAGGAGAGAATTCTCTTGTCTGCGGTATTTCTTTTTATTGTGAACAGCATACTCCTGGGTGTCGGACTTGCCATGGACGCTTTTTCGGTATCAATGGCCAATGCCATACGGGATCCGCATATGGAGCGTCGGGAGACGATACGGATCGCGGGGGCATTTGCCCTGTTCCAGTTCCTGATGCCGGAAATCGGCTGGATCTGTGTGCATACGATCATCAATATTTTCACTTCCGTTCAGAAATTCATTCCCTGGATCGCTCTGATCCTCCTGGTCTACATCGGCGGCAAGATGCTGCTGGAAGGGATCCAGGATTACAGGGAAGCGAAGAACGCCGGGGCTGTATGTGCGGAGCCTGCCGAAAAAAGTCTGAATGTATCGCCGCTCTCCACACACACGCTGATTCTTCAGGCGATCGCGACCTCCATAGACGCCCTTTCCGTAGGCTTCGCCATAGCGGATTACTCTGCATCGGCGGCGCTTTGTGCTTCGCTCATCATTGCGGTTGTCACATTCTTTATATGCATCGGCGGTCTTAAGATCGGACGTAAAGTCGGTTCTGTGCTGGCATGGAGGGCATCTGTTCTGGGCGGCGTCATTCTGATCGGCATCGGTCTTGAGATATGGATCTCAAATATCTTTTTTTGATTTGTAAAAATCGATGACCCTGTCAGCTCTGGCTGACATATTGAGAAGGAGAGCATCGACCAGGACAAGCGCGGTCATACATTCGACGACGACCGCAGCTCTGGCTCCGATGACCGGATCGTGACGTCCCCGGATCTCCATATCAATTTCTTCCCCGCTGCGGTTCACTGTTTTCTGCAGCCTCGCGATCGAGGGAGTCGGCTTAAAATATACCGTCATGACAATATCGGAACCGTTCGAAAGACCTCCGAGAATGCCTCCGGCATGATTGGTCGCCGTTTTCACGGTTCCGTTTTCCATGTAAAAGGAATCATTATTCTCACTGCCTCTGGCCTGAGCCGACCTGTGTCCGTCTCCGATATCAAGCCCTTTCACTGCGCCGATCGAGAACATGGCTTTCGCAAGATTGGCATCCAGTTTTTCAAATACCGGGTCACCGATCCCCGCAGGCATTCCCGATACCCGGCAGGTGACCGTGCTCCCGATCGAATCAAGATCATTTCGGCATTTCCGGACAAGATCCTCCACTGCCTCGGGATCGGAGGCGGGAACCTTTCCGACCGCAGTAAGAGATGCGCGGCAGTCGATTCCCATTGCGGAAAGCAGTTTTTGAGCGATGGCACCGGCAGCGACTCTGCCGGCCGTCTCTCTGGCGGATGATCGGCCTCCCCCGCGGTAATCACGGAAACCGTATTTTGCGTCGAACCCGAAATCAGCGTGTCCGGGTCTGTAGGACTCGGCGATCTGCGAATAATCACGGGAGCGTTGATCCTCATTCCGGATCATGAGAGAAATCGGTGTTCCGGTCGTCCTGCCTTCGAATACGCCGGACAGGATCTCGACCCGGTCACCTTCCTTCCGGGCGGTGGACATGGTCCCGCCGTCGGGCCTGCGTCTTGCTGTAAAAATATCGATATCTTCCTCGCAGAGGGGAAGTCCCGCAGGACAGCCGTCGATCACGACACCCAGTGCCTTGCCGTGGGATTCCCCCCAGGTCGTAATCCTGAAAATTGTTCCGAAAGTGGATCCAGCCATAATATACCTCATCTGTTTACTGCATGGTAAAGCGGTTTTCTCTGAAATATAGTAACAGGAAATCCCTGCCGCATCAAGTGAACGGACAGCCTGAGCCATTCTTAACAGTTCCTTAATTGACAAAATCAGCAAACTTTATATAATTGAGAACATGATTGCAACTGCTGGATCAGGTACTGCCTGCGGTACGCAGGTGCGGAAATAATTTAGAAAGGTCAGAAGTTCTCTTATGAATAATTTATTAAATAAGATGGAGCGGAAATTCGGGAAATATGCCATCCCGAACCTGACGATGATCCTGATTGGATGTTATGTTCTGGGATATGTGCTGCAGATGATCAATCCCAACGCAGCCCAGTATATGCAGCTGGAGCCCGGCTATATTCTGCGGGGACAGCTGTGGCGTCTGATCACATGGATCGTCATTCCTCCCTACTCGATGTCCACCGGCGGATTCGGTATCTTCTTCGTACTGATCATGCTGTTCTTTTATTTTTCCATCGGAAACACGCTGGAGAGGACATGGGGGACCTTCCGCTACAATGTGTATATTTTCGGGGGCATGTTATTTACGCTCATAGCGGCATTTGTCTGCTATTTTGTTTTCTCCGCGCTGGCGGGTGCTCCGATCATGCTGGGTAACTTTTTTACCACCTACTATATTGTGATGTCCATGTTCCTCGGATTTGCCGCCACATTTCCGGATACGAGAGTATATCTGTATTTCATCATTCCGATCAAGGTCAAGTGGCTCGGCGTTCTTTACTTTGCGCTGATGGTCTATGAGTGCGGCCAGTATTTCAGACTGGTCCTGCAGGGAAACATTTATTACTGGGTCCCGATCATCGCTTTCATCGCATCCATGATGAACTTCTTCATTTTCTTCCTGAGCACCAGGGATTTCAAGAATTACTCGGCTCAGAATATGAGGAGAAGACGCGAATATAACAGACAGATGGAAGCGGGGAGAAAGCGGTTCGCTGAGAATATGGAACGGGCCAGGAGCCGGGAGAGCGGAAACGGCGCAAGCGGAGCGGCTCCTGTGAGAAAGCCGTCCCGACACAGATGTGAGATCTGCGGAAGGACGGAACTGGATGATCCGGATCTTGAGTTCAGATTCTGCTCAAAGTGTCAGGGGAACCATGAATACTGCATGGAACATCTCTATACGCATGTTCATATAATTAGTGATCATGCCGGTATGAACAGAGAGTAAAAATGACCGATAAAGCAGATAAATACTGTAAAAATGACCATTGATAAGGACTGTTGTCCTATCGTAAAATAGAGTTCAGAAATGCTATTATCTCATGTGAAGGGAGAACAGTTTTATGAAGAAAACGAAAATCGTATGCACAATGGGACCGCAGGAGAGCAACGTAGATCTTCTGGTCGAAATGATGAATGCCGGCATGGATGTTGCCCGCTTCAATTTTTCCCATGGATCACACGAAGAGCATACTGAACGAATGAACGCTGTAAGAAAAGCTTCGGAAATTGTCGATAAACCGATCGCTCTGCTTCTCGATACGAAAGGTCCGGAAATCCGCACCGGTCTCCTTGTCGATCATAAAAAAGTTACTCTGGAAGCCGGGAAGGAAATCATCCTTACCGCGGAAGACATTGAAGGAACGGCAGAGAAAGTATCTGTTACTTACAAGAAACTTGCGGAAGATGTAAAAGAAGGAGACACTATTCTTGTCGATGACGGTCTTATGGAACTTTGTGTTAAAGAGGTCGTCGGTCAGGATGTTGTGTGTGTCATTAAGAACGGCGGTGAGCTTTCCGAACGGAAGGGCTGCAATATTCCCGGTGTGAAGACACAGCTTCCTGCTCTTACCGAAAAAGATGTCGAAGACATCGTCTGGGGTATTGATCAGGGATTTGATGTTATTGCTGCGTCCTTTATCCGTAATGCGGCAGGTGTTCAGCAGATCAAGAAACTTCTGAAAAAACACGGCAGCAGCATTCCGGTCTTCTCCAAGATCGAGTGCTCCGAAGCGGTCGACAATATTGATGAGATCATAGAGGCTTCCGACGGCATCATGGTAGCAAGAGGCGACCTTGGTGTTGAAGTACCTGCACACCTTGTCCCCCATATTCAGAAGATGATCATCAGCAAGTGCAACAAGGCTTATAAACCGGTCATTACAGCGACACAGATGCTGGATTCCATGATCCGTAATCCGCGCCCGACTCGTGCGGAGGTCGCGGACGTTGCAAATGCCATCTATGACGGTACCGACGCTGTCATGCTTTCCGGTGAGACGGCAGTCGGCAAGTACCCGGTCGCGGCCGTCACACTCATGGCCGAGATCGCCGAGAATACAGAACAGTATATGAATGAGGACAAGTTCAATTCGCATCGCAGCATGGAACAGCACAGCACAATATCCAGTTCCGTATGCTACGCAGCCACCCGCACCGCAAAGAATGTCGGCGCGAAAGCGATCCTGATCCCGACAGTATCCGGAAAAACAGCAAGACTGATGTCCAACTTCAGACCGGAAATTCCGCTCTTCGCTGTCTCTCCGAATGAACAGATCGTGCGCAGAATGCAGCTTTACTGGGGCGTCATCCCGTTCAGGGGCAAAATGGAAAAGAACCCGTATATTCTGATCGATCACTCGATACAGATCGTACGCAACAGAGGATTTGTTGAAGAGGGAGATACGATTCTTATCACAGCGGGCGACCCGACGTATGATATGAAGGATGATCACGGCAATGTGACCAACATGATGATGGTCGTTCCGGTCTCATAAGAGTGAAAGATAAGAATTTTCGACCGCATTTTCACGTTTCAGACAATGTATTTTGTATGGAGCGGTAAGTTTCAGATAAGAAATCAGATAAACGCAACGGAGCATTATACAGACGGACGCCGGGAAAGCGCCGTGTATGATGCTCCGTTTTTGTCAAGAGTGTATTTGACTATACTTTTTCTTATGTTATAATAACGGATATTTGCGGTAAATGCCGGCAAAAGAGGAGAAATATTATGAAGAAGAGACCGTTCGTAACCAAAGAGAAACTGGAAGAGATTGCTTCCCAGATCCCGACACCTTTCCATATTTATGATGAGAAGGGTCTGCGTGAGAACATTCGCGACATTTACAAGGCATTTTCATGGAACCCGGGATTCAGAGAGTATTTTGCTGTAAAAGCAGAGCCGAATCCGGTCATCCTGAAGATTCTGAAAGAGGAAGGATGCGGATGTGACTGCTCGTCCCTGACAGAGCTTATGATGGCCAAGGCAATCGGAAACACCGGAGAGATGACCATGTTCTCATCCAATGACACTCCGCCTGAAGAATATGTCTATGCAACAGACATGGGAGCCATCATCAATCTTGACGATTTCACCATGATCGAGAGCTATGCGAAGGCAGTAGGGAAATTCCCCAAGACGATGTGCTGCCGCTATAATCCCGGCGGAATTTTCAAGGTCAGCAACGGGATCATGGACAGCCCCGGAGATGCCAAGTACGGAATGACGACATCCCAGCTGTTCGACGCCTTCAAGATCCTGAAGGAGAACGGCGTTGAGAATTTCGGAATTCACAGTTTCCTTGTCAGCAATGCGGTCACGAACGACTATTATCCGATGCTCGCAAAGCTGCTCTTTGAGCTTGCAGTGGAGCTTCAGCAGGAGACCGGATGCCATATTTCCTTCATCAATCTTTCCGGCGGTGTGGGAATCCCCTACAAGCCGGGCCAGGAAAAGAATGATATCATGGCGATCGGAGAGGGCGTGAGACGCGCGTATGAGTCCGTACTCGTGCCGGCCGGTATGGGCGATATCGTTCTCTATACAGAGATGGGACGCTATGTGACCGGGCCGTACGGCGCTCTTGTAACACGTGCCATTCACGAGAAGCACATCATGAAGGAGTATATCGGTGTTGATGCCTGTGCCGTAAACCTGATGCGCCCGGCTATGTACGGAGCATATCATCATGTGACGGTCATGGGCAAGGAGGATGCTCCGCTCACCAACATGTATGATATTGTCGGTTCGCTCTGCGAGAACAATGATAAATTCGCAATCGACAGAATGCTTCCGAAGATCGATATGGGAGACCTTATTTATATCCATGATACGGGTGCCCATGGATTTGCGATGGGATATAATTACAACGGCAAGCTCCGTTCCGCGGAGGTACTGCTGCATGAGGACGGGTCGTTCGACCTCATAAGACGCGCGGAGACACCGCAGGATTATTTCTCAACATTCAGCAACCTTCCGGTCTATGAAGACCTGCTGGCGGAGGCTGCTTGGAATCAGTAAGATAGTATCAGCATAAAGGGACGGTTCTTTAGTGTTGCTTTGACATGAAAAGATCCGTCCTTTCCACTTGATTTTTACGACTGCAGGATCAGAAAGAAAGGAAATCCACATGGATTACAGCAAAGAAAAAGAAGCCTTCCTTGCCTATGCCAACCAGTATGACCGCTCCAACGGAATGATCGAGCTGAAAGTTGTACACACTCTTCGTGTCGTTTCGGTGATGGACTCTGTCACAAAAGCCCTTGGACTTCCGGATGAGACCCGCTTTCCGGCTGCGCTCTGTGCTCTTTTTCATGATATCGGCAGGTTCGAACAGGTCAGAAGATACGGAACTTTCAATGACCGGATCAGCGTCGATCATGCAGAGCTCAGCTGTGAGATCCTTCAGGAGCATCATTTTCTGGATCGTCTTACCGACAGACAGAAAGAGATGGTACTGACCGCGATTGCCAACCATAACCGCCTCTGTATAGAGGATGGTCTCGATCAGGAGACCCTGCTCTATGCAAAGCTGATTCGGGATGCCGATAAGACGGATATTTTCCGGGTCTTCTCAGAGGAAGAGATGGTCGATACCATGGGGGAGACGATCAGTCAGGTCGAGCAGGAGAGCATAACCGATGAAGTGTATGAGTGCTTTATGTCTCATAAGTGCATTCCGCGCGCGATGCGCCGCACCGGACTTGATATCTGGATAGGGTTCCTCGGTTTCTTCTTTGATATGAATTTCCCGGAGAGCGTTGCGATCGCGCGCCGGGAGGGGTATTACCGAAAGCAGTTCGACAAGGCAGATTTCGTGCTCCCGGAGACCAGGGAGAGGGTCCGTACAGTGCTTACGGAGCTGGAGACCTATCTGGATAAGTATTCAGTCTGAGCCTGCTTTGGAGCACACACGACTGTTCACGATTGCCGTGTGGAAGTTCTGATCCATTACATTACATAAAACGGAGAACACGAACCGATGAAGATTCTGCTGGCAGCAGTCAACGCAAAGTACATACATTCCTGTCCCGCTGTCTATTCCCTTCTGGCTTCCTGCGGTCACCCGGAACTGGTCGAGATCGCGGAATTTACGATCAACGACCGCTATCAGGATATTCTGGACGGAATTCTGGAGCGTGGAGCAGATGCTGTCGGATTCTCGACCTATATCTGGAATACCGATATCGTCCGGGATCTGGCGGAAGACCTGCGCAGAGTCCTCGGAAGAAAGATTATACTCTTTGCAGGCGGTCCCGAAGCCTCCTACTCCCCGGAGAAGTTCCTTGACAGCTGTGATTTTGTGATCTGCAGGGAAGGGGAGAAGCCTTTTAAGATGTTCTGTGATCTGGCAGCCGGCATAACGGATGTGAGCGAGGAAAGTCTGGCCGACTTGGTCAAGACAGTAAAAGGACATGTGCCCGGTGCCGCTTACCTGGACGGGTCTGTGAATGAATGCAGGTCCCGGACAGTCTGCCCTACAGGAAACAGAGTTGCCATGAACCCGCCCGAACCCGGGACTGCCCGGGATATTGATGCAATTCCCTTTCTCTATGACAATCTCGATCTCTTCGACAACCGGATCATCTATTATGAGTCAAGCCGCGGCTGCCCGTTCCGTTGCACGTACTGTCTGAGCTCCATCGACCGCCATGTGCGTTACCGCAACATCGATACGGTCTTAAAAGAGCTGCGATATTTTATTGACAGGGAAGTTCCTCAGGTCAAGTTCATCGACAGGACCTTCAACAGCAGCCATGCAAGAACGCTGAGGATCTGGTCCTATCTGAAGGAGCACGACAACGGGAAGACCAATTTTCACTTTGAGATCGGAGCGGACCTCCTGAATGAGGAGGAACTGACGCTGCTCGAATCCCTCCGCCCGGGTCTGGTCCAGCTGGAGATCGGTATCCAGTCGACGAATCCCTCAACGCTTGAAGCTATCCGCCGTATTACGGACCTGCCGAAGCTGTATGCCAATATAAGACGTCTTCGCCGTGCACAAAATATTAATCTGCACGTGGATCTGATCGCAGGACTGCCATATGAAGATTATGAAAGATTCGCCGGATCCTTCGAGGACGTCTACTCACTGCACGCCGATCAGTTGCAGCTCGGCTTTCTGAAGGTCCTCGGAGGAACGGACATGCAGGCGAAAGCGGCGGAGTATGATCTCATCTATTCCGTGCGGCCGCCCTACGAGGTCCTCCGGACGAAATGGATCTCCGCCCCGGAACTGGACAGACTGAGAAGGATCTGTGATGTGCTCGAGTATTATTACAATTCCCGCCAGTTCATTCATACGCTTGACTATCTGGAAAACTACTGGGAGAGCGCATTTGCATTCTATGAAAAGCTGGCTGACTTTTTCCGGGAGAAAGGATACGATAAGGCAAGACCGTCAGCGGCCAGAAGATATGA
>CAMNDN010000038.1:0-19883 GCA_946535445.1 uncultured Lachnospiraceae bacterium | reverse complement strand
TTTATCCTTCTCTTTATCCTTCTCTTCGTCTTTATCCGTCTTCCCGGCTTCTTCCTTCACCTTCGGGATGCGGCAGTACAATTCTGTCATATCGTGAATACTTTTTGCAAGTTCTCTGGACAGGAAATTCGGCTTGATACGCCACTGCCAGTTGGTTCCCAATGTGGACGGATGGTTGATCCTTGCCTCATTGCCTTTGACCAGGTAATCCTGGATCGGAACAATGCAGAGATCCGCCACGCATGCCTGAGCGCAGCGAATGAAATCCCATGTAAAAGCACCGTAATCCGTATGGATGGAATTGATATAGCGACGCGCAAAATCACGGTCCTGATCCACAATGTTCTCGATCCATCCGCGTGTCGTCTCATTATCATGTGTCCCGGTGTAAACAACGCAGTTGTGGTCATAATTATGAGGCAGATAATCGCTCTCTTCGCGGGAATCGAAGGCGAACTGAAGGACCTTCATTCCGGGGTAGCCGGTATCTTTTACAAGTTTCTTTACGCTCTCGGTGATATATCCGAGATCCTCGGCAATGATTTCTACATCTCCGAGTTCCTTTTTCACAGCTCTGAAAAGAGCCATGCCGGGTCCCTTGACCCATTTTCCGTTCTTGGCCGTTTCTTCACCGTACGGAATCTCATAATACTCATCAAAGGCGCGGAAGTGATCGACTCTCAGTACATCACAGAACTCGAGGTTATGCCTGATACGCGCGATCCACCATGCATATTTGGTCTTTTTCAGATAGGACCAGTTGTAGATCGGGTTGCCCCAGAGCTGACCGTCAGCTGAAAATGCATCCGGCGGACACCCCGCAACTTTAGTCGGAATATTGTCCTTATCGAAAAGGAACATCTTCGGATTGCTCCAGGTGTCAGCGCTGTCAAAAGCGGTATAGAACGGAATGTCACCGATGATCTTAATGCCGTTCTCGTGGGCATATGCGCGGAGTTTCTTCCACTGCTTCATGAACTCATACTGCTGGAAAGCATAGAAACCGACTACATCCGCATATTCAAGAAGTGCTTCTTCCATGGCCTTCTCATCACGCGTACGGAGCGGGGCATCCCATTCTATCCATGCCTTTCCCTTATTCGCGTACTTGAGAGCCATATAGAGACCATAATCGTCCAGCCATTCCTTATTCTCTTCCTTGAAATCCTCAAATTCCGGATCCGGATTTTTCTTGAAGCGGTCATAGGCGATTTCCAGCATTTTAAAACGATTATTGTAGAGGGCACCGTAATCAACCGCCTCGACATCTGTGCCGAAATCGAATTGATCGAGCTCATGCTGCATCAGAAGGCCATTCTTCACAAGATCATCCGGGCAGATAAAATACGGGTTTCCTGCAAATGTCGAAAAGCTCTGATAAGGTGAATCACCGAAACCGGTCGGACCGAACGGCAGGACCTGCCAGTAACTCTGACCGGATTCTTTCAGAAAATCCACAAAATCATAGGCTTCTTTCGAAAAGCACCCGATTCCGTAGCGAGACCAGATTGAAGAAATCGGACACAAAATACCACTTTCTCGCATGATAAATACCTTCCTCTTGTCAATTTTTAATAATATGCACCTTACCATTCGCTTCCGAGCTGTGCAAAGTTGCAAACGCTATCACTAATAATACCTAATTTCTCAAAATCGTGCAATACATGTTTATCCTGACGTAAAAAAGCTCCCCCTGATCATAAGCCGGTCGAATCCAGGGAGAGCCGATATTCAGGAATTCTCTGTCATCTCCCGCTCACGCCTCATGGCTTCGTAAAGACTTCTTTCAAATTCCTGTCTTGTATTCTGATAAATAGATTTTAATATCATCCCGGCAAAGAATGATATAATTGCCGCCAGTACCACAAAACCACAGACGATCAATGTCGGAAATCTCTCAACAAGTCCGGTCTCGGCATAGGCGATCATGATCGGTATAAAAAAGATCAGAGCCAGCACAGTAAGGAACAGGGACAGCATTCCGTAGAATTCCATCGGTCTGTAGTTCCTGTACAATCTGCTGATCGTTGTAAGTACCTTGAACCCGTCTGAGTAGGTATTCAGCTTAGACTCACTGCCCTCCGGCCGATCCCTGTAGTTTATGACTACATTTTCTACCTGCATGTTCTTATCAATAGCGTGGATACTCATCTCCGTCTCGATCTCAAAACCCTTGGACAGCACCGGAAAAGTCTTGACATAGCGATAACTGAATGCTCTGTATCCTGTCATGATATCCTTGATATCATTTTTAAAAAGAAGATTTATGCTTCCCCTGACAACAGAATTCCCGAAATTATGGAAAGGCCTCTTGTTCTCCGTGAAATAAGTCGAGGACAGTCTGTCTCCGACGACCATATCTGCGTTGTGATGCAGTACTTTATCGACCAGTTCGGGGGCATGTTCCGCAGGATAGGTGTCGTCTCCGTCGACGACCAGATAGCATCGGGCATCTATCTCCCCGAACATTCTTCTCAGTACGTTCCCTTTTCCCTGCTGATACTCATGTCGCACAATCGCGCCTGCCCGGCGGGCTATTTCAGCAGTCCCGTCCGAAGAGTTGTTATCATAGACGTATATGACCGCCTCCGGCAGAACATTTCCGAAATCCCTTACCACTTTCTCAATTGTCTGACTTTCGTTATAGCACGGGATAAGTACCGCAACTTTATCCATTATGAAACTCTCCTATGAAACTCTCCTATGAAACTCTCCTGTCAATCTGAAATCCTCTCGGAGAGAGGGACACTATTCATAATAGTTTACACCAGACAGACAGACAAGTAAAGCCCGCTTTTCTTTCAGGGCTCAGGCGTAAAGGCAGGTGTAGGCGGCCCCGAGTACATTAACGGCAATAATCGTATAAGCATATCTGCTCTCGTAATGACGTATATTCCCCTCGACCGGAAGCTTCGTCAGCGCTATGCAGACAAGCGGCAGGATCGGCAGCAGATACCTGCTCTGTACCCCATCGATCCGCTCCTGACCTACAGGCGTGAAGCCGACATAGAGTGCCCCCATGACGAGAAGATAAACAGCAAGCACGATGAAGATCGTCGTCGTGTGGAAAATTGCGGATTTCTTTCTATTTGAAAAAATATACTTATCCTGACAGAAGACCGAACCTACAATGACCCAGATCCCGGCGATATAGCCGACAGATGCCGGAGCATACCATGCCAGCTGCATAAGGTCTCTGACAAAATGGTCCAGGAAGAAGCTTCCGAAATTCCTGTACGTAAGGTACGGATTGGAGAACACGAATTCTATCTGTTCCGCCACATTCACATTTCCGTTCCTGTTCTCGGTGAACGGAAAGAGTTCCAGAAGAGCTGTCTGATAGCGGAAAAGAAGCACGGATACCGCTGTCAATGCGCAGAACATGATCAGTTTTCCAAAAGGCACCCTGTATTTTTTCCCCGACGCGAAAATCAGAAGAAGGAGCATCGGAACGTAAATCAGGTATTTTATGGATGCGATCAGGCTGAATACCAGGACCAGTATGATCATATCCCGTACCCCGATCACCTTGTTCTCGTCGAATATCCATGAAATCATCATGGCGGTATACAGAATACAGGCACCGATGAGCACAGCATCCTGTGTACAGGATCCTGCGAGGAACATGCTGGCCGGCATCAGAGAACACCCAAAGAGGACCGACTTATAATAAGGTGCCGCTTTAATGGCAAAATACACAAGCACAATATAAAAAGCCAGATCGGTCAGTCTCGCCAGAATGATCACAGCCCATGCCGGGAGCTTCAGCAAAGTACCGGCAAGGATACCTCCCGAAGCGACGGCGTGGTCGATCGGAATGACGGAAGACATATAGGGATTGATGGCAAATGCCTGTCTGCTCTCATACGGCTTATTAAATATATCCGGATTTGCATACCAGTTAAGCAGCGAGAACTCTGTATTGATGACCGTGTCATAATTAGCCGGAAGGTCGGCTCCTATCCTGCCTTTTTTGTTCATCTGATCGTGCCAGTGGCCTTCCGCGATCGCAAATGAACGAAAATAATGCGTAGACTCATCCAGCGGGTGCGGAAATGTGTGAAAAATTGAATATATCAGACCGAGCGTGATCCCTATCACAAGGAAGTTGCGATGCCACTCATCCCCTACAAAAATCGTACAGAGAAGAGACAGCATGATAATGAGCCCCCACATGATCAGATAAATTCGGCGTACAGTCTCATCGCAAAAGAATGTATCCATCATGATCGTCCCGCCGGACTTCTTTTTCTCACGATAAGCAGGCTTCGTGTGCTTCTTGTTCTCGTCAAGCTGTACGAACAGACCGCTTCCGCTTTCTGCAGTATTCTTTATCGTCAGCACATATGTCTTTCCGGCGGATCTTTTCTGCTCCTCGAACGTCTTTTTATACGCTTTATTGTTATTCCGGAAGGCCGATGAATTGACAGTCTCCCTGAAGATCATTTTTCCGCTTTCTTTTTCCTTCAGCGTGATCAGGATCCTCTCATTTATCTTCCTGGTCTCCGTCACCCAGAACTCCAGACCTTTAAAGCCGTTATGCCCATACTTTATTTCCTGGGTAATCGTTACGCCGCCGGAAAGATCGAGTGACTGCGTCCATGTATTGCCGTAGGCACGGACAGCAGATATATCTTTAATATACGGATTATATATACTTAAAAAGACTGCCCAAAGGATCACAAGGATGAGAAGTGCTCTCGTCTTGCGTTCTCTGGCCAGTCTTTTTCTTATACGTGGATTCTCCATGTGATGTTACCCCCTGTCTCTTCCGTTGGTCCATTATAACATAACATGGAGACAGTTGTCCCGTAAGCAGCATCTAAAGTATCTGCTTTTACTCCTGATCCTCACTTTCTGCCGGAATCGGCATGTTTTTCCTCTCAGGCAGCTTTATGCCGAGCGCACAGCGGGCAACATCCCGGATCGTAGCCACCGGTATGATTTCCAATTTCTCCTTCGTCTCCTCCGGAACATCCTCCAGGTCTGACATATTCTCCTTCGGGATCAGGACCTTTCTCACACCTGCCCTGACCGCAGCCATCAACTTTTCGGGAAGTCCTCCGATCGGCAGTACCTCTCCCCGCAGAGAGATTTCACCTGTCATCGCGAGATACTGGCTTACCTCCGTCCCTGTCACTAAGGATGTCACGGCCGTGAACATGGTAATTCCTGCCGAAGGACCATCTTTCGGAACCGCTCCTTCCGGAATATGAATATGAATATCATAGTGAAGAAAGTCGAAATTCCGATCCACGAACGTAGCTTTTACCAGGCTCACGGCGGTCTCGGCCGACTCACGCATGACGTCTCCGATCTGTCCCGTCAGATGGATCTGTCCCGTCCCTTTCATGGCGACTGTCTCGACGAAAAGAATTTCACCGCCTGCCTGTGTCCATGCGAGACCTGTGACGACCCCCGGAGGATTCATCTTGAGTACTTTGTCATGATTTACTTTCTTTCTGCCTAAAAAGCCTTCAACATCGCGGTCTTTCACAATGACCGGTCTCTTATCCTCCTCAACGATCTGTACGGCAGCTTTTCTGCAAATCTCCAGGAGCTTCTTTTTAAGGCCCCGGACACCGGCTTCCATCGTGTACTCATCGATGATCTTTTTTATGGCGCCGTTCGTAAAACGGATATCCTCCTTCTGAAGTCCCGTCTCCTCAATGGCCTGCGGGACAAGATGTCTCTTCGCTATCTGAAAATGTTCTGTCGGTGTATAGCCGGGAAGGTCTATGATCTCCATACGATCAAGCAGCGGTTTCGGAATGCTATCCCAGCTGTTAGCGGTACATACGAAGAATACGTGGCTCAGATCATAAGGCAGATCGACATAATGATCCGTAAATGTGGAATTCTGTTCGGGATCAAGCACTTCAAGTAATGCGGCAGACGGATCCCCGTCAAAACTTGATCGCAGTTTGTCCACCTCATCCAGCACAACAACCGGATCCATGACACCGGACCTCTTGATCCCGGTCATAATCCGACCGGGCATGGATCCGATATATGTTCTTCTGTGACCGCGGATTTCTGCCTCGTCGCGTATACCTCCGAGTGAGATCCTTACATACTTCCTTCCCAGGGCTTCCGCAATGCTTTTGCCCATTGACGTTTTTCCCGTGCCCGGTGCTCCCACGAGCAGCAGGATGGATCCGTTCTGCTTCCCGTTCAGTGACATGACGGCAAGATGCTGCAAAATACGATCTTTCACCTTCTGCAGGCCGTAATGATCCCGGTCCAGGACCTTTCTGGCCTTTTTCAGATCGATCTTCTGCGGTTCACCGGGTTTCCAGGCCAGAGAGGTAATAAAGTCAAGGTAGTCATACAGAGAATTATACTCAGCTCCGTTAGACGGTTCCTGTTCAAATCGGCGCAGCACTCTGAGAGCTTCCTTTTTCACCTCTTCCGGCATACCGCAGTGCTCGATACGATACTTAAAGCTGGATTCATCCTCCCCACTTTCGGGATTCATCTCATCCAGTTCCTTCTGAAGAAGCCCTATCTGCTTCTTGATGGCCGCTTTTTTATAGCTGTTGCTCTCCTCGTCATCCCGACTGGCGAGATCGACCTGCAGGTCGATCGTACTCTTGAACCGGATAAGCGCTTCGTGTACCAGAGAGCCTCTCTCCCTGAAGGAGTTCGTCGCAAGGAGATCGTATTTCTCATCCGGAGTCATATCAAAGAACTGACAGAAAGCCGAAGCGAATTCATTGACTGTCTTGATCGTTTTTATATATTCAACGGCATATTCACCGCCCCGGATATTGGCGGCAAGTTCAGTCGTCTTCCTGCGAAGTTCTTCAAGAAGGTGTTTTTCTCCCTCGGCCGTGATATCCATGACTTCGTTGACGATTTCAGTGAGTCCGTCAATGATTCCTTCATTATTATGAATATCAAAGACACGTACTTTCTCATGAGTCATCAGATGGATCACGGTCCCCATTCTGCTGTCAGCGATTTCGATCACATCAGCCATGACACCGAGCTCGTGACACACTTCTCCTGTCACTTCCGTGTTATCTTTCAATTCACGAAGCGGAAGTATAACGATCTTATCCCCGCTCTGTTCAACTGCCTTCTTTTCTTCTTCACTGACCTGTCCCAAATTCAGTCTGTAATCCACGTCGGGCAGAATTACCGTGTCAAAAACAGGGAGGATCAGTTTTCTTTCATCTATATTCAAATTTCACCTCCGTCATATTTGTTAGCAATCAATCTAATTGAGTGCTAATATCTTAACATACAAATGAGATTTGTCAAGTATCCTCACACCATTTCGGTACAAGAAAAATGAAAGCATGAAAAGTATAAGGCAGCGCCGGATCTCAGTCCGCTGCGCTGCCTTGTATTCTGAAGTGTTTCAGACCATATATCTTTTCCGATCAATTTATTCGGAGATCAGCTCCTGTGAATGCTCCTCATTCATTGTTCTGCACATCTGGTAGAATCTGTCAACAGCAATTCCGTGAAGCTGCTTCTTTACGCCGCGAACATTGATCGATACGGTCTTTTCTTCAGCTTCCTTGTCTCCGACAACGATGATATACGGTGTTTTCTTGACACGGAATTCCTTGATCTTTTCGTTCATGTTCTTCTCTTCGTAATCAGCATCTACACGAATGCCCATATCCATAAGCTTTTCCTCGATCTGTTTCGCGTACTCATTATGCTCCTCACGGATCGGTACGATACCGACCTGCGTCGGTGCAAGCCAGAACGGGAATGCGCCTTTATAATTCTCGATCAGGATACCCATGAAACGCTCAAGGGATCCGAAAATCGCGCGGTGAAGAACGACAGGCTCTTTCTGAAGGCCGTCCTTATCACGATAGGTCAGACCGAAATTATGCGGAAGCTGGAAGTCGAGCTGTACGGTACCGCACTGCCACTCACGTCCCAGAGCATCCTTGATCTGGAAATCGATCTTGGGACCGTAGAATGCACCGTCACCTTCATTCACTTCATAATTGCCCTCACCGTACTTATTGTCAAGAATTCGCTTCAGCGCCGCCTCGGCACGATTCCATACCTCAATGTCACCCATGAAATCATCCGGACGTGTCGACAGTTCGCAGCGATACGTAATACCGAACGTATTATAAATCTGATCGGCGATGCTCATGATATCCGCGATCTCGGATTCGATCTGGGATTCCATGACAAATGTATGACAGTCATCCTGTCTGAATGCCTGCACGCGGAAGAGACCGTTCAGCTGGCCGCTCTTCTCCTTGCGGTGTACAACATCAAGCTCATTATATCTGATCGGAAGTTCCTTGTACGAATGAACGGTCCTCTTATATGTCATCATAGCATTCGGGCAGTTCATCGGCTTTGCTGCATAAACATCAACAGCGCTCTCATCAACGGTGTATCCGTCTTCACCCTTCTTTGCGGGAATAACGAACATGTTATTCTGATAATGAGCCCAATGGCCGGATATCAGCCAAAGTTTTCTGTTGTTAATGATCGGTGCGGAAATTTCATAGTATCCATGGCGGGCGTGTACCCCTCTCCAGAACGCGATCAGTGCCTGGTATACTTTCCATCCGTCCGGAAGCCAGTAGGGCATACCCGGTGCAGTCTCATTGAACATAAAGAGGTCAAGCTGCGGTCCGAGTTTCTTGTGGTCGCGCTCCATAGCCTCCTTCACAAGGGCAAGATGTGCCTTCAGCTGAGCCTTGTCCGGGAATGCATAGACATAAATTCTCTGCAGAGAATCACGGTTGGAATCACCTCTCCAGTAAGCACCTGAAGCAGATTTGATCTTGAAGGCCGCCTGCATCAGTTCCTGGGAATTGGATACGTGCGGACCACGGCACAGATCTACAAAGTCTTCGCCTGTATAGTAAACCGTAAGGGTCTCATCCTCCGGAAGGTCCATGATCAGTTCTGTCTTGAACTTCTGATCCTTGAACAACTCCAGCGCGTCGGCACGGCTCATCTCTTTTCTGGTCCAGTCTTCACGGCGCTTAATGATCTCACGCATTTTATCTTCGATCATTTTGTAATCATCTTCCGTGATGGATCTGGGAAGTATAAAATCGTAGTATAAGCCGTCCGAAATCTGAGGACCGATCGCATACTGAACATGATCCTTTCCAAAAACCTCAATTACCGCCTTTGCCAGAATATGGGCAAGGGAGTGTCTGTAAACCTCGAGAATTTCCTCTGTCATTTGTTTTCCTCCTTCTTTATTCTCGCTGTTATCTGTGTATGCAGCACCTGCTGCCTACGCCGCACATACTGCAGCGTATCTCCGCAGCAATAAGAAACCCCCGCCTTCCTGCTACGGAAAACGAGGGACGTATTATACGCGGTTCCACCCTGCTTGCAGTCAAAGATCATTTGGGGGATCCTTTCCATGACTGCCACTTCATTTGCGATTGTAACGGAATCACCGTGCCTGATTGGGGCCTCTCCGAGTTGGTCTTCGGAAAGAAGCTGCCTGCGATGTCCGACTCTTGACCGGACACTGACCGGCGGCTTCAAAGTTTCATGACCGGAACACTTCCAGCACCGTTACGGGTGTTCCTCTCTGTGATCATCCACTTCCTACTCTTCTCATCAACGATTTATATGAGCCGTTTTCGACTGTTTAAATGAAATTTTATAACAGGTCCCCGAAATTGTAAAGTGCTTTCTTGAATCTCTCCGCATCCCTGCGGGACGTTCATGGCCTGAAGCGCCCAAGCTGCCAGAAAGCGACGGCGCTCGCAGCTGCTACGTTCAACGAGTCCACTCCGTTGGACATGGGAATCTTCACGGTATAATCACTGGCATCAATCGTCTCCTGTCTGAGCCCGTCTCCTTCCGCTCCCAGGATCACGGCCAGCCTCTCCTCCGCACACACGCGCGCATCGTCGATTCCGACTGAGCGATCCGTCAGGGCCATGGCGGCTGTCCTGAATCCTATTTCCCGCAGCCGTTCTACATAGCCCGCCTTTTTATATCCCGATTCCTCCGAATCCGTCTCATCCACCGATTCTCCGTTCATTGTATTTTGCCACCTCTCAAGTCGTGTCGGCTTTCTCCCGGATTCTTCCGTATTTTCCAGATATGTCCAGGGAACCTGAAAAACGGTCCCCATGCTGACGCGGCTCGCCCGCCGATAAAACGGATCGCTGCATGCAGCGTTCAGCAGTACAGCCTCCATTCCGAGAGCTGCGGCCGATCGGAAAATCGCGCCGACATTCGTCGGATTGGTAACATTTTCAAGAACAGCGATACGTCTTTTCCCCTTACAGATTTCCTCGACAGTCGGCAGAGAGGGTCTCTCAAAACAGGTGAGGAGTCCTCTTGTCATCGGTATGTTCGTCAGTTTTCGAATATCCCCGCTTTCTCCTGTAAAGATCGGAATATCACCAAGCCTTATAAGGACGCTTTTCGCCTCAGCATTGATCTGAGAGTGTTCGATCAGCGCAGTGACCGGTCTGCATCCCGCATTCAATGCCCGTTCGGTCACTTTGGGACTTTCCGCTATGAAGAGTCCTCCGTTCGGTTCATAATAATGTCGCAGCTGCGTCTCATTAAGCCGTGCGAAGACATCCAGACGAGGATCATTATAGTCAGTAATTTCAATTGTCCCGGGCATCATCATTCTCCATGTATTCTTCAGAACAGGAAAGGAAACAACGTTATAACTATTACAAAATAATAAAGTATATAAAACAAAAACGGACATATCTGTATATACAGTCATGCCCGTCTGCATCCTTTTACAGGAAATAAAAAAGAGCGCGAGACGGGGATCGAACCCGCGACCCCCACCTTGGCAAGGTGGTGCTCCACCGCTGAGCCACTCGCGCATTGTGTCGTTTGACGACAAAAAGAATAATACACTATTCCTTTGCGTCTGTCAACACAAAATATTAATTTTTCTAATCCTCTCTATTTATCCGTTGCAATGGACAGACCTACGAACACTGCAAGCAGGAACGGATAGAAAAGGAAGGGAATGATCTGTACCGAAGAAATTCCCGCAAGAGATGCCGCTATAAGAAGCTGTGCACCGTATGGAATGATACCCTGCGCAATGCACGAACACGTATCGAGCAGTGAAGCAACTTTTACCGGTTCGATCTCATACTCCTCGGAAATGTTTTTCGCGATCGGAGCAGCAATGACGATAGCGACTGTGTTATTGGCGGTCGCAACGTCCATGAGCATTGTAAGCATGGCAATTCCGGCCATACCTCCTCGTCTGCCGTCGAAATGTTTTCTGATAAAGTCAAGAATCGCCTCAAATCCGCCGTTTTCCTTCATCAGAGCACCGATGGATGCGACAAGAAGAGTAACAATAATCGTCTCGAACATTCCGCTTGTTCCGCTCCCCATGGATGCAAATGCCGTGGGGAATGTCAGTGTTCCTGTAACGGCACCGACAATAAGGAACATGATAATACCGACCCCAAGAACGATAAATACATTGATGCCTATAATTGCAAGGACAAGGACGATAAAATACGGTACAGCCTGCAGGATATTGAAATCATAGGCATCCAATCCTGCCGATGATCCCCTTAAAGAGACGATTGTCAGTACGATAAGCGTCATGACCGCAGCAGGCAGGGCGATCCGTAAGTTCGTGTAGAATTTATATTTCATGGCGACGCCCTGTGTTTTCGTCGCAGCGATCGTAGTATCTGAAATGAAGGAAAGATTGTCTCCGAACATAGCTCCTCCGACTACCGTTCCGATACAGAGCGGAAGATAGAGCCCTGCGTTGGCGGAGACCTGAGCAGCAATCGGGACAAGGACGGTAATCGTTCCGACCGACGTTCCCATGGCCATGGATATCAGACACGCAATAATGAAAAGTCCGGGAATCGCAAGACGATCCGGTATGATCGTGAGCAGAAGGTTCGCTGTACTGGACGCACCGCCTGCCTGACTTGCAATACCGCTGAAAGCACCGGCCATGAGAAAGATAAAGATCATGATCGTTATATTATCATCGCCGATTCCCTGTGCGCAGAGATGGATTTTTTCATCAAATGTCAGATGCCTCGTCTGCAGCAGTGCGACGATCAAAGCAATCAGAAATGCAACGACCACCGACATAATATAGAATCCCATCTGCCCTTCCTGGGGAGAGATGTATTCGAAATAAATGCCGCTGCCAAGATAAAGTATCAAAAAGACCAGAATCGGAATGAGCGCTAACCCGCCCTGACGTTTGTTGTTCATTGTTTTCCCCTTTAAAGCATTGATTGAACCATTATATCACCGACTATATAATCAGCGTTATATTTTCACTAACATTTGCACGTTCAAGAGCTTTTATGCAAAAGCGGGTGTCAATGAGTAAAAAAAGCAAAAAAAAAGAGCGCGAGACGGGGATCGAACCCGCGACCCCCACCTTGGCAAGGTGGTGCTCCACCGCTGAGCCACTCGCGCATTTCGTTGCCTTAGCAACAAAAAGTATATTACAGCAAAAAAACAGACTTGTCAACAATTTTATTCCGCTTTAAGGAAGACTTACTCTTATTCCACCTTAATGATGGCAGAGAGAACATACTGGCTCATTTTAAAATTCTTCTGGCTGATATTCTCGAGCCGGATAAGATCCACATCGAGCCAGAGTTCATCCGCCGCGATCAGGACATGTGCGAACAGACAGCCGAAATCAAATTCATCCCACTTACCCGGATGTGTGAAATCTTTCTTCTTTGAGAAGAAATGAATGCGGCTTCCGGTCACGACAAATCTCCACGGCTGAGCATTCATTGCGGAGGGAGCCAGTCTGGCCACCTCAAGAATGTCCTGTGTCCAGCGCCTGGGTTCCTCGAGAGTAACACACAACTCCTGCATGGAAAGACGTCTTGCATCCGCTGCTCTTCTGACAAGACTCCCGTTCACTCTTCCGAAAGCCATGACGATGACAAATTCCATGTCACCTCTTGTCCTTGCATCTTTTTTATAGCTCACACTTCCGAGAAAACAGCTTCCGAGTCCCAGTGTGAGCATGAACAGGCTTAGCTGTTCGCAGATACAGCCGGCATTCATCATATACCGGTCCTTTTTTTCGGAATACATGGTGAGATAATATGGAGCCTTGACACCGAAAAATCCTTTCGGAGCATGTCTGCCGTCCGTGTTATCCGTAATGCCTATCTCCGTCCGGATACCAGGAAAAAGTGATGGTACCTCCTCATAAAACGCACCGATTTCGGCAAGTGTTTCCGGCTCGATCTCTTCCATCAAAAAACTTCTGTGAGATTTTCTTAATGATATTGCTTCATATAAATTCATAACATCAGTTTAACTCTTTTTTAATACTTTTGCAACAAAAAGGAGCTATGTATGTGAGATTAGACATTGAGTTAATTATTGACAACGAAAACTCCGGGTTTATAATAATGAATAAATGTATAAAGGCATTCCGCGTAATAACGTCAGGTGCACTATACGGTACATATTCTTTAATGTATGGAGGAGCTTGTTATGGAAAAAAAGAATATCGACTGGGGTAGTCTCGGTTTTGCCTACATGGCTACAGATAAGAGATATGTCTCCAATTTCAAGAACGGTGCCTGGGATGAAGGCGCGCTGATCGATGATCCGATGATCACAATGACAGAGTGTGCAGGTGTTCTTCAGTATTCCCAGTCTGTTTTCGAAGGCCTTAAGGCTTATACAACAGAGGATGGCAGCATTGTATGTTTCCGTCCCGACCTGAATGCCTCCCGTATGGCAGATTCAGCAAGACGCCTTGAGATGCCTCCGTTCCCGGAAGACAGATTTGTCGAGGCAGTAAAACAGGTCGTTGCTGCCAATGAAGCATGGGTTCCGCCCTACGGCTCCGGCGCTACACTGTATATCCGTCCGTTCATGTTCGGTTCTGATGCCGTAATCGGTGTAAAACCCGCGACAGAATATCAGTTCCGCATACTCGTTACTCCGGTAGGCCCGTATTTCAAAGGCGGCGCAAAACCGATTTCCATCAAGATTGCGGATTATGACCGTGCTGCCCCCAGAGGAACAGGTCACATTAAGGCAGGTCTGAACTACGCGATGAGCCTTCATGCAATCGTCGAGGCACACAACCAGGGCTTTGCTGAAAATCTGTATCCGGATTCAGCCACACGCACGAAAGTCGAGGAGACAGGCGGTGCCAATATCATCTTCATCAAGGGCAACAAGTTCGTAACCGTCGGCTCTCCGACAATTCTTCCGTCTATTACAAGACGTTCTCTTGAATATGTTGCTGAGAAATATCTTGGTCTTGAAGTTGAGGAGCGTGAAGTTCCGCTGACAGAGCTTCCGGAATTTGACGAAGCCGGTCTCTGCGGTACAGCAGCTGTTATCTCTCCGGTAGGCAAGATCACAAACGGCGATCAGGAAATTTGTTTCCCGAGCGGTATGGAAAAGATGGGTCCGACGATCCAGAAACTGTATGATACACTTACAGGAATCCAGATGGGCCGCATTGAAGCACCCGAAGGATGGATCTGCAAGATCAAATAAATAGTAAATTGGTATAGAAAAGCCCCTGTTCCCTCATATCAGGAACAGGGGCTTTTGTTTTTTCTCATTTATACATCACTGTCGGATGCCATCCCATGACCGATTGTTTTCGCTTCCTGCATCGCAGCAATATCCTCCGCCGAAAGTCTCATATTATAATGAAAGACTTTCCCTGCAGGATTCGTTACCTTGATGTCGATGATCGTCCCTTCCGCAAATTCATTAGGATAGACGGTGCGCACGAACGGCACCAGTTTCGGATGTGCCGCTGTCAGTTGATCCAACAATGACTTTAGTTTAAAAAGTTCCAATGGGTTAACCATTCCAGCCATCCCTTTCTGTGTCTTCCAGTATGTGTTAATGGTGGAACAGACGAATTCCTGTAAAGGCCATTGCCATGCCGTACTTATCGCAGCATTCAATGACCGCGTCATCACGTACAGATCCGCCCGGCTCAGCAATATACTTGACACCGCTCTTCTTTGCTCTCTCAATGTTGTCCGAGAACGGGAAGAATGCGTCGGATCCAAGGGCGATATTCTCCGCCTGATCGAGCCATGCTCTCTTTTCCTCAGCCGTAAAGACTTCCGGTCTTTCCTTAAATACTTTCTGCCATGCTCCGTCAGCCAGTACATCCATATATTCGTCACCGATATATACATCGATTGCATTGTCGCGATCCGCGCGGCGAATATTATCAACGAAAGGAAGCTCCAGGACCTTCGGACACTGACGAAGCAGCCAGTTATCAGCCTTGTTGCCTGCAAGTCTCACGCAGTGTACACGGGACTGCTGACCGGCACCGACACCGATTGCCTGTCCGTCGTAGGCATAGCATACGGAGTTGGACTGTGTATATTTGAGAGTGATCAGAGAAATCACCAGGTCACGCTTTGCGGAATCAGGAATGTCTTTATTCTGTGTCACTACATTTGCAAGAATATCATTATTAATAGCAAGTTCATTGCGACCCTGCTCAAAGGTAATTCCGAATACTTCCTTATGCTCCAACTGCTGGGGAACAAATTCGGGATCGATCTTGATCACATTGTAATTCCCGTTCTTCTTGGCCTTCAGAATCTCAAGTGCCTCATCCGTGTAATCCGGAGCAATGACACCGTCGGACACTTCACGCTTGATAATTTTGGCTGTGGATGCATCGCAGGTATCGGAAAGAGAGATAAAATCACCGAAAGAGCTCATACGGTCTGCACCGCGTGCGCGGGCGTAAGCACATGCCAGCGGAGAAAGTTCCTCCATATCATCTACAAAGTAAATTTTTTTCAGCACATCCGTAAGAGGAAGACCGACTGCGGCACCTGCCGGAGAAACATGTTTAAAAGAAGTTGCCGCCGGAAGGCCTGTCGCTGCCTTCAGATCACGAACGAGCTGCCATCCGTTCAGGGCATCCATAAAGTTGATATACCCGGGACGTCCGTTCAGTACTTCAATCGGAAGATCACTTCCGTCAGATACGAAAATGCGGGACGGTTTCTGATTGGGATTGCAGCCATACTTGAGTGCTAAATCTTTCATTTAGAGCTTCCTTTCATTAGGTAGTATTATAATCTTCTTACTTCGTGTTCTTATTCACAATTCTGGTCTCGTATTTTCCGGTCTCCACTTCAATATATCTTACGAAAAGGGAGACTTTATTCTCGTCATTGAGACCTGTCCAGATCATCTCGGTAAAAGCATCAATATCGTCTGAAATCTCGACCGGGATCGGCTCTCCTTCAAAGCTCGGAAGCGGATTGCCGTCATCAACATATGTGCTGATAAAATGACCTCTGCCCGCAAGAGCAGGAGAATAGGTAAATGTGAAACGATGATCGGAATCCGGATCTCCGTCAGCACTTTTCAGAATAGAAAGCGCATAATTAAAATCTCCGTCCTTCAGATGAATAACGCCTGATATTCTGGGTGTATAATTCGGTCCGTCCGGCTCATAACGACGTGAACGAAGAGACTGTTCAAATGTATACTGGCGATCGAGTCCTTCATAGATAGTATCCGTCTGATTGCCGTTGGTCACAATTGTTTTTGACCCGAGCACACGAACGGGGGCATAAATAATAAGGCTCGGATCCTCCATTTTGGAGGGATCAAATGCTTCTGTTCTTATTCCTTCCCCATCCTCTACAAAAACTCTGTTCCTGGAGTTCACGCTTCTTCCCATAATAAAATAGGCGGCTACTGCGTACTTGCCATCTTTAGATCTTCCGAGAACAATGCCTCTCCCCGGATATGATTTTGACTGAAGAAGTGCTCCTAGATTTTCCATTTTCATATGCTCATTTCCTCCTTGGCGGTATTTCGAGATATTCAATCGGCATCCCATATAGTTCAGAGAGTGCAATCAGGTCGTTCACTCTGATCTCCGTCACCCCGTTTTCCCAGTTTACTATCGTCTGCTTGTTACGGTGAAGCGCTTTAGCAACATCTTCCTGCGTTAATTCCGCATTTACGCGTGCTGCTTTCAGTTTAATCTTTGGAAACATCATTATCCATCCCCTCAAGTGGCATTTTGAAGTCTTTATAAAGAATAATCCATTTATAATGGATTTTCAAGCAATTTAATAACTCTTTATCCCCCGTCTCTGTTCAAATCCGGTATTACATTGGATAAACTGTACTAAATTATTAATTCTTTATTGCTGCAGTGTTTGTTAGAATACGTGAATATTGTCCTTGTAAATACAATCTGAACAGGTAAACACGATATTGGATACATTTGAGATGCGGAAGAGAGTCCTTTCGGATAACATACGCAGATATATGAAGGTAAATAATCTGACCGAATTGGATCTCTCAGCACGATCAGGAATTAAATACACTACTCTGAATAGCTGGATCTGCTGCAAGACTTATCCCGGGCAGCGGAACCTGATAAAACTGTCAGATTCTTTAAACTGCGAGATATCAGAGTTGACAGAAAAAGAGACTTATCAGGACGAGCGAAAAAAGTTTCTGACAATAGGACAGGCATCTATCCTTTATGCCTACAGCAACGACCGCCTCTTTCAGCGAATATGCGATGGGCTTCTGAAATTCCTCAGAGAAAAAAGACTGGCCGCTTATGCGGAGAAATTTATAGAAATACTTGAGAACAGTCCTGATAATACATAAAGAACAGCAGACGAATCAATGATCCGACTGCTGTTCTTTTTATTTTCTGATGGTTATGATGTATCCGTCCACATTATTTCCGGATACGGTATAGTCTCCCTGCGGCTCTTCTATTGTTGATTCCGCCGTAAAGAAGATGTCATATGTACCGTCGTCACAATTGACCGTGAGCGGACTGGCCGCTGAAGTCTCTGCACGCAGATAGTCAATATACTCTTCCAGGCACAGGTCATTGGCAGACATATAGGTCGCATGAGGAATTCCGACATAGCGGAAATGCCACGCTTCATTGCTGATCCCCGTTATTTCGACCTTGTTTTCCGCATATCTGCGGATGAAACCGTACAGATAAGCATTATCGTTCATCCACACGGCATTCTCACTCTCAGAAAATGACCCTTCGCTGCCATCCTCATAGAAGATGCTCATGTCCACTGCAAGACCGGTGTGATGTTCACTGTATCCGGGCGCGGCAACGAAATTCTCGGCATATTCCTGCCCGTTCAGCTCCGCGATCTCATCCCAGACGCTCTGCTGATACTCCAAAGAACGGTAGGCGGAGGCAATACCGGTCTGCTTTGTCCCGACCGCTGCGTCGCAGGCAGCTACAATCTCGTCCAGGGCAGGCATGATTCTGCCGGCTACCTGAAAATCTTCCTTCTCCAACTGATAGTAGAAGCTCTGCGCCTCACGGATAGATGTAAGCTCCATCGTGTTTTCGTTCGCGGCAAAATCATACGGATAGCGGCTGCTGACCAGTATAAGGTCTCCCGCATGCATCTGTTCCTCAGTAAATGTCACCGTCCTTATCTCCGGCTCGGCTTCTGCTGTTGATTTCTCATCTTTGGCATCTTCAAGAACGACCACGTCTCCGGATTGCCGGCCCTGCTTTTCATCATTCTCCCGCGCTTTTTTCCGGTTGACCAAAAGAAGGATGACCAGAAGTATAAAGATCGCCGTGAGCATCAATGCAAGCATTCTGTTTCTCTGTTTTCTTTTTCTGGCGAGTCTGGCTTTCGTCATGCGACGCCTGTTTTTTTCATTGCTTCCCATTGTTGACGGCAGGTAAGCTGCCTTTATCCCTCCATAACTTTTACGTAATAATACCTTGTTCGAGGACCGTCGAATTCGCAGAAATAAATATCCTGCCAGATTCCCAGAATTATTCTTCCGTTCTCAACAATGACCGTCTCGGATGAACCGAGCATAGCACTCTTTATATGAGCAAACGAGTTGCCGTCAGCATGCAGATAGGCATTATCATTTCTCGGAACGAGCCTGTCAAGGGTGTAAAGAAGATCATGCTGAACATCCGGATCCGTATTTTCACTGACTGTGATCGCAGCAGTTGTATGCGGACAGGCAATGACTGCTATACCGTCATAAATTGCGCTCTTTTCAATATCTTCGCGTACCTGGTCCGTAATGGCAATCATCTTTTCATCTGCATCGATCCGAAGTTCGTGCTTAAATACTTTCATGCAGCGCACCTCCTCTTCCAGACACTATATTTCAGCTTTTATCTGCTATCAATCGGTAAAAAACCTTCTCGGAAGCCTGTACTTCAGATCTTTGATAAGGTCATCATCATCAATCTGCATAAAAATCAGACGTTTTTCTTTGGGTAAGACAAATACATACGGTCTTTTGTCCGGATCCAGCGAGGAATAATCTGTCACCGTAAAATCATGCTGAAATGCGTCCAGTTGATGGGAGCCATAGGGGGCGGCGCATTCCACGTCGGCTACCGAGAATGTCTCCAAATGCTTTCTTTTAGACTGGGAATAGATCACATCTATGTCAAATTCACCATTAACGTAAGAGTATTCATATTCTACGTTAAAACGGGGGTATATAAAGAAATGCCCCACTACGGCGAGGATGAGCCCCAGATAGAGGAGCGGACCAAAAATAAAAAAACCTCCTAGGGCAAGCAGGATAGTAAGAACGATCAAACCGTACTTTAACATCTGCTCAGAGCTTTTGGGTCTGCGCTTGACAAGATGCTCGGAAAAAATATCACTCATAGTGAATCCTCCAAAACAGAATATATGGAATATTTTAACATAAGAGAGGGGAGGAGTCACCCTTGAAAGCGGAAAAAAGTGGAAAACAGAGGACACGTCAGCTCACGTTCGCTCCGATGTGGCTGAGCGCCACATTAAAAGACGAGACACGTCAGCTCATGTTCGCTTCGCTCACGTTTCGCTGTGGCTGAGCGCCACATATATCTGAAAAGCCGCTCAGCTCACGTTCGCTTCGCTCACGTTTCGCTGTGG